>JASLCK010000073.1 GCA_030151865.1 Rhodospirillaceae bacterium
GTGTCATGAAGACCTATTCCGCCAAACCGTCCGAAGTGAACAAGAAGTGGGTTGTGATCGACGCGGACGGCGTCGTTCTTGGCCGTCTGGCGAGCATCATCGCGATGCGCCTGCGTGGCAAGCACCTCCCCACCTTCACCCCGAATGTCGACATGGGTGACAATGTTATCGTCATCAATGCCGAAAAGGTGCAGTTGACCGGTCGCAAGCTGACCGACAAGGTCTTCTATTGGCACACCGGTTTCCCGGGTGGCATCAAGGGCCGCACCATGGCCGCTTTGCTGGGTGGCAGCCACCCCGAGCGCGTCATCGTCAAGGCCGTCGAGCGCATGATCACCCGTGGCCCGCTGGGCCGCGCGCAGATGAAGAACCTGCGCGTTTATGCTGGCGCCGAGCATCCCCATGCCGCCCAGCAGCCGGAAGTGCTGGATGTCGCCGGCATGAACCCGAAGAACAAGAGGAGCGCCTAACCCATGGCTGAAGACTTCAGCGCCTTGGCCGACCTCAAGACCGCCGCTCCGCAGGTGGCCGTGGTCCGCGAGCCGAAGATCGACGCTCAGGGCCGGTCCTATGCTACCGGCAAGCGCAAGAACGCCGTGGCCCGCGTTTGGGTCAAGCCCGGCAATGGCAAGATCACCGTCAACGGCCGCGCCGTCGAAGTGTACTTCGCCCGCCCCGTGCTGCGCATGATCATCAACCAGCCGTTCCAGGTTGCCGACCGCGTCGCTCAGTTCGACGTCGTTGTGACCGTGACCGGTGGTGGTCTGTCGGGTCAGGCCGGTGCCGTTCGTCACGGCATCAGCCGCGCTCTGACCTTCTTCGAGCCGGCTCTGCGCAGCCCGCTCAAGGCTCAGGGCTTCCTGACCCGCGATAGCCGCGTCGTTGAACGTAAGAAGTACGGTAAGGCCAAGGCCCGCCGCAGCTTCCAGTTCTCGAAGCGCTAAGCGATCAGACGGTTTCGTCTGGAAAAGGCCGGATGGGCAACCATCCGGCCTTTTTCTTGTCTATAGCTGGAACGTCCGGCCCGCTTCTGCCGAAGGTCATGCCAGACCGAGGGCAAGTGTATAGGGGCTTTCTTCTGGGTTGATAAATTCTCCCCCTCTGGCACCCTCCAACTTTGAAGCGATTGTTAGTTGCATTCCATTATATGGGTAACCACGTTTGCGATTGCTACTATTAATTGCTTTTATTAATATTTTTAAATTCATGGGTTGATTGATGTCGCGATCAATCGGCCCGTGGGAGGGAGAGCAATGAAAAAATCCACGACGTCATTTACCAGCCGCCGCGATGTTCTCAAGGGGGGCGCTGCCGTACTGGGATTGGGTGTGGCGGGGCTGCCGATGGGTGGCGCTTTTGCGGCTGTTACGGCCGCGCCGCCGCGCCCCAGCATCGCGTCGCCCACGGGTCAGGCGATGCTGAAGATTTATGAAAAGGCGGTTGGTCTGATGAAGACCCCGTCCTTGAATAAGGTCCCGCATCCGTTGAGCTGGACTTTCCAGGCCTATATTCACGCTCTGCCGATTGATCCGTCCGATCCCAACTCCAAGGGCTATACCAACGGTTCGGCGGCATTCAAAGCCAAGGTTGACAGTATTTATGGTAAGGCGCCGACCGGTCAGGTTGCCAAGTGGAAGGAAGCGGCGCTGGCCTGCTGGTCCACTTGCCCCCATGGCAGTTCCTATTTCCTGCCGTGGCACCGTTGGTACATGTTCTATTTCGAAGAAGTGATTCGTGCAGTTGCCAAGCGGCCTGACTTCTCCTTGCCCTATTGGGCCTATGGCTCGAACGAAAGCTCGTCGCTGCAACTGCCTGCCGCCTTCCAAAATCCGTCCAGCCCGCTTTACGAAGCGATTCGTGGTGATGGGTTTACCAATCCGCTCAATCTGGTGTCGCAAACCCAGCCGATGAACAAAAACGGTTATCTGGGTTATCCTTTGGTGGATTACAGCGGTTCGCTGGTGGCAACCGATTATTTCCCGGCTGATGCCGGTGGCGATCTGTCGTTCCCCCCTGCCAAGGAGTGGTATGCTTACGGCTATACCGGCCGGACCGAAACCCAGCCCCATGACAACGTCCATGACGGTGTGGGCGGTCTGATGGGCAACGTGCCGACGGCGGCCCACGATCCGATCTTCTACATGCATCATTGCCAGATCGATCATTTGTGGGGGGCTTGGCAAAGCTATTCTTCCAGCACTGTCAACTTCGCCCCCTCGGGCCAGGGGCAAGCTAATCAGCCGAGCCAGGATCAGTGGAACTCCACCCAGTTCTATTTTGTTGATGGGGCCGGCACCCTGGTGACGGTTCAGGCGAAGAACGCGGTCGATTACCGGGCTCTGGGCTACAGCTATGACAGCTTGCCGCCACAGCCGGGGGCCGGTCTGATGGCTGGAACTGCGGCAACCAAGCAGGTGGTTGCCGACGCCAGTCAGGGCAAAAAGGCCCCGCTGGCAGCTCAGGCGGGCGTGACCGTTGGCTCCGGTGGGGCAACTGTGGTGCTGGCCCCCGCCCTGACCGCCAAGGCGGGCGAGGCGGCTAATGCTGTCGCACCGTCCCCCAAGACCTTGGTATTGCGCGATGTGACCTTGAACAAGCGGCCGCGCGCTGCGCTTTACGTCTTCCTGAATCTGCCGCAGGGAACGGCGGCGGAAGTGGGCGGTGCTTATTACCTGGGGCCGGTCAATCTATTCAAGCTGAATGCCGGTAAGGATCCCGAGGCTGGTGATAGCGCCGACCATACCGCCCATCGCGGCCATGGCATGAATTCGGCGGCGTTTACCTATGATGTCGAAAAGCTGCTGGCCGAGCAGCGTCAGAAAGGCTTGTGGACTGGTGGGCCGCTGTCGGTGACCATCACCACCGCCGGAGCCAAGGGGCTGCCGGGCGAAACCTATCTGTCGGTTGGTGCGGTGGAACTGGCGGAGTAATCCGTTCTTTCACCAAAAAGGCCGGAAGGGAGACCTTCCGGCTTTTTTGTTTATGGTTTGCCGGGCCAGGTCAGGGCTTGTTCCAACCGGTCGTTGCCCCAGAACAGTTCGTCCCCCACGGTAAAGCTGGGGGCTCCGAACAGGCCGATGCGCATGGCTTCCTCGGTCTGGGTGCGCAGGGCGGCGCGATTATCCGGGGTTGCGGCCAGAGCCAGGACGTGAGCGGCGTCAAAGCCTAGGGCAGCGACGATTTCGCCCAGAATATAGTGACTGGCGATATCGCGGTCCTGGACGAAATTGGCCTGATAAACGGCTTTGCTATAGGGTTCGGCCCAACCATCGCGGGCGGCAATCATACCGATGCGCGCCGCCAGAACGCTGTTGCGGGGGAAATCGCTGGGTTGACGCCAGGGCAGGCCTGCAGCAGCGCAAAGCCGTTCCATGTCGCGCCACATATAAGTGCCTTTGACGGGATAAAGGTTGAAGGGGGAATCGCTCCACCCCTGGGCACCAAAGATGGGACCCAGCAGAAATGGCTTCCAATCCAGGTGATGACCATCCCGGCGAGCCAGATCGCCGATACGCATAGCGCTGAGATAAGAATACGTGCTGGCGAAATCGTACCAGAAGGCAATCCGGGCCATTATCGATCCTCCCCTTTATGATTGGGATGGATCATAAGGGGCCGCGGGGAATGCCCCAATATGCAAAAAGGCCGCCCAACGGGCGGCCTCGGATCAATGGTAAGCCCTGCTGAAAAGTCGAAGGGATCGCCAGTAACCTGAAAGCCCGGTTTCCCAGGCTTTTCAAACCTCTATTCCTCGTCGTCGAAGTCGTCTTCGTCGTCTTCGGCGCGGGGCTTGGGTTGGGGCATTTCTTCGCCGGGCAGGGGCAGGCGCACGCGATAGACACCCTTGACGTCGTCAGGGTGGATCGGTTCGCCCTTGCGCACGAACACCAGCTTTTCCGAGCGGGCCATCGACACGGTCTGTTGCTTGACCGCATTCATATAGCGGCGCCAGGCACTGGGGCCGTCGCTCGGCTTGGCGCGGGTGGCGTGAAAGGCGCGGGCCAGTTCATGGGGCGCCAGCGCCGCGCCGTCGCGCAGGCTGGACAGGATGAACAGGCGAATGGGGTCTTCTTTTTTCTCGGTCATGGGCGGTCACATAGCATGGAACGGCGCGCTTCGCCAGATTTATACAGTCCAGGTCAAGCATAAAATTAACAGGGTGGAAAACCCTCAAAACCAACGGGGCGTTGCGTCGGACGTTGCATCGTCGTACAAACGCAAGACATGCCTGTTTCACAAAAGGGCTGTTGCTGCCCGGGGCGTGCGTTTGTTTCTAACAGGGGATTTCTCGAAGATGTCTCGTCGCGTGCGCAAGTGCGTATTTCCCGTTGGCGGTCTGGGCACCCGTTTCCTGCCGGCCACCAAGGCGATGCCCAAGGAAATGCTGCCGGTGGTCGACAAGCCGTTGATTCAGTATGCGGTTGAAGAAGCCGCTGCGGCTGGCATCGAACACTTCATCTTCGTGACCGGGCGCGGCAAGACCGCCCTGGAAGATCATTTCGACCATGCTCCGGATCTGGAGCGGACCTTGCGCGAACGCGGCAAGCTGGTCGAAATCGAAGCCGTTACCTCGTGGATGCCCAAGTCTGGTCAGGTGTCGTACACCCGCCAGCAGGAACCGCTGGGTCTGGGCCACGCCGTGTGGTGTGCCCGCGACCTGATCGACAACGAACCGTTCGCCGTCATGTTGCCGGACGATCTGGTGCAGGCCCGCACCCCGTGCCTGAAGCAGTTGGCCGATGCCCATACCGAAGTGGGCGGTCATGTGGTCGCCGTGGTCGATGTGCCGCGCGAACACACCAAGCGCTATGGCATCTTGGATGTGGAGACCGATGACGGTCGTCTGGCCCGCGCCAAAGGTCTGGTGGAAAAGCCTGATCCGTCGGTTGCTCCGTCAACCCTGTCGATCATCGGCCGTTACATCCTGCATCCGCGTGTGTTCGATTTCCTGGACAAGCAGGTGCGTGGGGCTGGTAACGAAATCCAGTTGACCGACGCCATCGCCCAGACCATCGAAAGCGTGCCGTTCCACGGTCTGCGTTTCGAAGGCCGTCGCTTCGATTGCGGCGACAAGGTGGGCTGGCTGCATGCCAACTTGTCCTTTGCGTTGGCTCGCCCGGATATGAAGGACCCGGTCGAAAGCTTCCTGCAGGAATTCAAGTAAGCTTAAGCCTGAACGCTTTAGGATCGACGTTATGCGTATTGCAATGATTGGCACTGGCTATGTTGGGCTGGTGTCGGGTGCCTGCTTTTCCGAATTCGGCGTGGATGTGGTCTGCGTCGATAAGGATGAAAGCAAGATCGAAGGCTTGCATCGCAATGTGATGCCGATTTACGAGCCTGGCCTGGACGCTTTGGTGGCGGACAATGTCAAGGCTGGCCGTCTGTCGTTCACCACCGACCTGAAGTCGGCGGTGGCGGCGGCGGATGCGGTGTTCATTGCCGTGGGCACGCCGTCGCGTCGCGGTGATGGTCACGCCGATCTGTCTTATGTTTATGCCGCCGCCAAGGAAATTGCCGAGGCGATGGACGGTTATACCGTGGTCGTCACCAAGTCGACCGTGCCGGTCGGTACTGGCCGCGAGGTGGAGCGGATCATCCGCGAAACCCGCCCCGATGCCGATTTCGACGTGGTGTCGAACCCGGAATTCCTGCGTGAAGGCTCGGCCATTAACGACTTCATGCGGCCCGACCGCGTGGTCATCGGTACCGAAGTTGACCGTGCCCGCGCGGTGATGCGTCAGCTTTACCGGGTGCTGTACTTGATTGAAACCCCGATCGTTTTCACCAGCCTGGAAACGTCGGAACTGATCAAGTACGCCGCCAACACCTTCCTGGCCGCCAAGATCACCTTTATCAACGAAATCGCCGATCTGTGCGAAGCCGTTGGCGCCAACGTTCATGACGTGGCCAAGGGGATCGGTCTGGATGGCCGTATCGGCAAGAAGTTCCTGCATCCGGGGCCGGGTTATGGTGGATCGTGCTTCCCCAAGGACACTTTGGCCTTGGTGCGCACCGCCCGCGACAAGGGCTCGCCGCTCAAGATCATCGAAACCGTGGTTGCCATCAATGACGAGCGCAAGCGCAAGATGGCCGATCGCATCATTGCGGCTTGCGGTGGTTTGGTGCAGGGCAAGACTATTGCTGTGCTGGGTCTGACCTTCAAGCCCAACACCGACGATATGCGCGACAGCCCCAGCCTGGAAATCGTCCCGGCTTTGCAGGCTGCCGGTGCTACCGTCAAGGCGTTTGACCCCGAAGGGATGGAAGAGGCCAAGAAGCAATTGTCCAATCTGGTCTATTGCGACGATGCCTATTCCACCATGGACGGGGCTGATGCCCTGGCCATCCTGACTGAATGGAACGAATTCCGCGCGCTCAACCTGACCCGCGTGAAGTCGTTGCTGAAGTCGCCGGTGGTGGTCGATCTGCGCAACATCTACGAGCCCAGCGAAATGCGCGAACAGGGCTTTACCTACAGCAGCATCGGTCGCCCGTAAGGGCTGCCGGTTCGGCATGAAAAAAAGGCGGCATCAGCAAGGATGCCGCCTTTTCTATTGGGTCAGGGTGCTTACACCGGCTGGTCGGGGAAGCACAGTTCATGGCGCGAGCGCCATTCTGGGCTGACGTAATTCAGCATCAAGGTGCGGCGCAGACCGGGGATCGGGCGCTTTTCGAAACCGTGGAAGGTGTTTTCACCAGGGACGAACACCATGCCGCAATTGAAATCGCCCGGCGCGGTGCCAAAGAACTTCTTGTCGGCGTCGTAGACGTCGGTGCCCCAGGTGCCAGCCCCCGGACCGGTGGACAGATAAATCAAGATGGTGATGCGCTTGGCCCCGATGTCGGTATGGGGTTCCAGCCAGAAACCATCGCAGTCACGGCAATATTCAATCCGCAGCAAGCTGCCCTTCAGGTCCAGACCGCTTAAGCGTTCCCATTCGCGCACCACGGCGGGGGATTGCATGGCTTCGGCCAGGGCGCGGGCTGCGGGTTCGCGCGCCTGGGTGGCGGCGTCGAAAAAAGTGCGGGTCTTGTTGTTGGCTTCGCGGGTGCCGCGTTCCAGGTCGAGATCGGCGGGCAACTCGACCGGCATTTGCGCCAGGGCAACGGCGACATCGCCGTCGAGCATGCCACGCGGACGCCAATGGGAAAAAGGCTCGGTGATGGTCGTGGCGTCGCGCAACGAGCGCGTCAAGGTTTCTGCGGTAACCGAAGCGGTGGGGGCGAAGTGCATTGTCCAACCCGGAAAGACGGAAAGTCCGACTATCTACTCCATTCCATAGATGCGAGCCAGTATCATTGCAAATCATCAAGAAGAATGTGGTTTTTTGACATCCCCATGACACAATGCTCAAACATGCTGCAAACAGGGTTTGTCCCACTTCACCTTTCCGGGCAACTGGGGTAAACCCCTGCAATCGATATTATGCGGAGCCTGTTGATGTCGGTCGTTACTCGCCAGACCACCCCGTTTTCCGGCCAAAAGCCCGGCACCTCGGGGTTGCGTAAAAAAGTCACGGTTTTCCAGCAGCCCAATTATTTGGAAAATTTCGTTCAGTCGATTTTTGACAGCCTGGAAGGTTTTGCCGGTCAGACCCTGGTGGTTGGCGGCGATGGTCGGTTTTTTAACCGCGAAGCCATTCAGATCATTCTGAAGATGGCCGCTGCCAACGGTTTTGGCCGGGTCATGGTGGGTCAGGGCGGTATTCTGTCCACCCCCGCCGCGTCCTGCGTCATCCGCAAATACAAGGCGTTTGGCGGCATCATCCTGTCGGCCAGCCACAATCCCGGCGGTCCGACCGAGGATTTCGGCATCAAGTACAATATCGGCGCGGGCGGTCCGGCCCCTGAAAAGGTGACCGAAGCCATCTATGCCAAAAGCCAGACCATCAGCGCTTATAAGATCGTTGATGCAGCGGACGTGAACATCGACGCCATCGGTGAAGGCAGCCTGGACGGCATGGTGGTGCAGGTGATCGATCCTGTCGCCGATTATGCCGAACTGATGGGGCGTCTGTTTGATTTCGACCAGATCCGGTCCCTGTTTGCCTCGGGCTTCCGCATGCGCTTTGACGCCATGCATGCCGTTACCGGACCTTATGCCAAGGCGATCTTGGAAGGTATTTTGGGCGCGCCTGTCGGCACCGTGATCAACGGTACACCGCTGCCGGATTTCGGCGGTGGTCATCCCGATCCGAATCTGGTTCACGCCCACGATCTGGTGGAAGAGATGAACCGCGCCGATGGTCCCGATTTCGGGGCGGCATCGGATGGGGACGGCGACCGCAACATGATTTTGGGGCGGCGCTTCTACGTCACCCCATCCGACAGTCTGGCGGTGCTGGCGGCCAACGCTACCTTGGCGCCGGGCTATAAGGCCGGGTTGAAGGGGATTGCGCGGTCCATGCCGACGTCCCAGGCGGCGGATCGGGTGGCGGCGGCTTTGGGGCTGCCCGCCTTTGAAACCCCGACCGGCTGGAAGTTCTTCGGCAATCTGCTGGATGACGGCAAGGCCACCCTGTGCGGCGAGGAAAGCTTTGGCACCGGGTCGGACCATGTGCGTGAAAAGGACGGTCTGTGGGCGGTTCTGCTGTGGCTGAACGTGCTGGCGGCGCGGCGCGAATCGGTGGAAGCCATCATTCGCCAGCATTGGTCGAAATATGGCCGCAATTATTATTCGCGCCATGACTATGAAGCCGTGGACAGCGCCGCCGCCGAAGGGCTGATGGCCCATCTGCGCGCCAGTCTGGCGGGGCTGACCGGCAAGACCTTGGGCGCGTACAAGGTCGCCCTGGCCGACGATTTCGCCTATACCGATCCGGTGGACGGCAGCGTCAGCACCAAGCAGGGCATCCGCGTCATTTTCGAAGACGGCTCGCGCATCGTCTATCGTCTGTCGGGCACCGGCACCGAAGGGGCGACCTTGCGGGTCTATATCGAACGCTTCGAACCCGACGCCGCCCGCCACGATCAGGACACCCAGGAAACCCTGGCCGATCTGATCACTCTGGCTGGACAGATTGCCGAGATTGAAACCCGGACCGGCCGCGCCAAGCCGACGGTGATCACCTGAGCTTGACGGGTCTTCCTTACCGGATCGATCCGGCCATTGTCCGCGACTATGATGTGCGCGGCGTCTTTGGGCGCAGCTTGCGGCCCGAAGACGCCTTCGCCATCGGCTGGGCCTTTGCCGCCGATTTGGCCGAACGCAGTGATGGCCCCCCTCCGCGGGTCTGTCTGGGCTATGACGGACGTTTAAGCTCGCCTTTGCTGGAAGCGGCTATGGCCGATGGTCTGGCGGCGGCGGGGGCCGATGTGGTGCGTATCGGTCTGGGGCCGACGCCCATGCTATCCCATGCCTGTCTGGCGATGCAGACGGCTGGCGGGGTGATGATCACCGGCTCGCACAATCCGGCTACCCATAACGGCTTTAAACTGGTGCGCCACGGGCGGGGGCTGTCCGGCGATGACCTGCGGGCCTTGGTGCACCGCGCCGAGCAAGGCTGGACTGGACCGGCGCGCACCGGACGCAGTTGCTTCGTGTCCGGGCAACAACCTTATGCTGATCACTTGAGGCACGCTATTCCCAGCGGACTTGACGGCCTGTCGGTGGTCTGGGATCCGGGCCACGGCGCTTGTGCCGCCATTCTGCCCTTGCTGCTGCCCTTTTTGCCGGGGCGGCATAAGGTTATCAACGGCACGGTGGATGGGTATTTTCCCGACCATCATCCCGACCCGTCCGAAGACGCCAATCTGCGGTCCCTGACCAATGCAGTGTTGTCGGAACACGCCGATCTGGGATTGGCGTTTGATGGCGACGGCGACCGGCTGGGGGTGGTCGATGGGCGGGGGCGGATCGTGCGGTCCGACCAAGTGTTGGCCCTGTTGGCCGAGGACGTGCTGGCGACCCATCCCGGCGGCGTGGTGGTGGCTGATGTCAAAACTAGCCAGGGCTTGTTCGACCGGGTAGCGGCGTTGGGTGGCCGGGCCGTGATGGCGGCGGCCGGACGCGGCTATATCCGCCGCACGATGATTGAATTGGGGGCCTGTCTGGGGGGCGAGATGTCGGGGCATCTGTTCTTCGCCGACCGCCATCCCGGTTATGACGATGCCTTGTACGCTGCCTTGCGGCTGTTGGCCGTACTGGGGCAGGGGGAGGATGAGTTGGGTCGCCGGGTCGATGCGTTGCCGCGATGGCTGAACACCCCGGAAATCCGCGTGCCCTGCGATGACGCCCGCAAGGATCAGGTGGTCGCCCTGGTGGCGGCAGCGTTGGGGCAGGAGGGGGCCGCGATTGATCGCACAGACGGGCTGCGCGTCACCACCGCCGATGGCTGGTGGTTGCTGCGGGCATCGAAGACCCAAGGGGCATTGTCCTTGCGGTGCGAGGCCCCCAACCAAGCCGGGTTGGAACGGGTTAAGGGGCATTTGACGGCCTATCTGTCAGCCGTCGATATCGTGGTGCCGTGGCGATGACCCTTTCGGACCACCTTTCTCCCAAGGGGCCTGGGGATGAGAATTTTCCCGTGGCGTCGCGCCTGCTGCCCGCCCGGTTGCGTCCCGTTGTCCTGGCATTCTATCGCTTTGCCCGTACTGCCGATGATCTGGCCGATGATCCGACCCTGACAGCGGATGCCAAATTGGATGGGCTGGGGGCCATGGCTCAGGCCCTGGATGGCCCTGACGACAGCGACAGTCCGGCGGCGGCTTTGCGTCGCCAGTTGCAGGAATGCGGCCTGTCGCCCGCCCCAGCCCATGATCTGCTGGCGGCATTCCGTCAGGATGCGGTTCAGTCCGGGATGGCCGATTGGGGTGCGTTGCTGGCCTATTGCCGTTTGTCGGCGGTGCCGGTCGGTCGGTTTTTGCTGGCGCTGCACGGTGAAGACCCCACAGCCCATGCCGCTGCCGATGCTTTGTGCGCGGCCTTGCAGATCATCAATCATCTTCAGGATTGCGCCCAGGATTACCGAACCCTGGGCCGGGTCTATCTGCCCCAGGACTGGATGAAACAGGCCGGGGTCGATCCTGCCGATCTGTCGGCCCCCACCGCCAGTCCGGCTTTGCGCCGGGTGTTGGATCGGGTGATTGACGCCACCGAAGACCTGATGGACCGTGCCGATTATCTGCCGGTGTTCATCCGTCAGCGCGGCTTGCGGGTGCAGTGTCGCGTCACCATTGCCAACGCCCATGCCTTGTTGCGCAAACTGCGCCAGGCTGATCCGCTGGCTGGACCTGTCACGCTGTCGGCATTGGATTGGCTGCGGGCTGGCTGGTTTGCGTTCTTAGGGCGCGATCCCCTGGCGGCCAAGGTGCGTCATTCGCGCTCGTCCTTTTATTGGGCTATGCGGTGTTTGCCGTTGTGCCGTCGCCGTGCGGTTTATGGCGTTTATGCCTTTTGCCGTCTGATTGACGATATCGCCGACGGGCCGCAACCGGCCTCGGTGCGTCTGGCCCGTCTGGATCAATGGCGGCGCGATATTGACGAGTGGGACCATGGTGGCGCATTGGCGGCATCGGGGCGGGCCCATCCGCTGTTGGCGGTGTTGTCGAAGGCGCAGGCCGATTTCGGCCTGAATTGGGCTGATCTTCAGGCTGTCGTCGCGGGCTGCGCCATGGATGCCAGGGGCGAGATGATCCGCCCCAGTCAAAGCCAATTAGACCTGTATTGCGATCGCGTTGCTTCGGCGGTGGGGCGGCTTTGCCTGCCGATTTTTGGGGCCAAGGGACCGGGAGCGCTGGCAGTGGCCTCCAGCCTGGGGCTGGCCTTGCAGTTCACCAACATCTTGCGTGATCTGGACGAAGATGCGGGCTTGGATCGCCTTTATCTGGCCGACGAAATGCTGGCGGCCCACGGTATCATGGCCCGCGACCCCATGCAGGTTCTGGCCGATCCTGCCATGGGCGAGGTGCGTCGCTATCTGGCGGTTCAGGCTGCCGAGAAGTTTGCCCAGGCGCGCCGCGACATGGCCGCCTGTCTGGCCGACAAGAGCGGTTCTGCCGCCGCCTTGCGCCCGGCTAAGGCCATGCTGGCGATTTATGAAGACATGCTGCATCGCCTGCAAACCGGTCGCCCGCCCCGGGCCTCCAAGCTGGTCAAACTGTGGCGGGTGCTGCGGGCGTAACCCATTCCCCACAAAACAACACCCCCGGATTGTGCCGGGGGTGTTGCGTTTGGGGCTGTGCGGCGGTCTACATCAGAAGGTACAAAAGCGCCCCGCCGCCCGCCAGCCAGCAGTAATAGGCAAAGGGGTTCAGAGCCTCGACCTCGTGCTTGCGGAAATAATGCATCAGAAAGGCGATGGCGGCATAAGCGGTGATGCCCGCGACCACGCCGCCGATCAGCGAGGCTTCCAACATGCCGGGCGCGGTGGTGGTGGCCAGCAGCTTGGGCACCTGATGCACAGCGGCGCCGATGATGATCGGGGTGGCAATCAAAAACGAGAAGTGGGCGGAAGCGCGGTGGTTCAAGCCCGCCAGCAGGCCACCGACCATGGTCGAACCGGACCGCGAAATGCCGGGAAACAGCGCGGTTGCCTGCCAAAAGCCGATGGCCAGCGCCCCTTTCCAGGTCAGGCGGCTTAGATCGCCATGGCCTTTGTCGCCCAGGCGTTTCTTCAACCGCTCGCCGATGAATAGCACAAAGCCGTTAACGAACAGGAAGCCAGCCGCGATGGCGGGCGAGGCGAACAGGTCACGGATCTTGTGTTCGAAACCGGCACCCAGGATCACCGCCGGAATGGTGGCAACCACCACCAGCATGAAAACCTTGCGGCTGAAATCGCGTTCATGGGCTTGTCCACCCACCAGACCGCGCAGAATGTTCCACCAATCACGCCAGAAATAGACCAGCAGGGCGGCGGCGGTTCCCAGATGCAGCACCACCAGGAACGGCAGGAATTCCGGGGCGCGCTGGTTGATGCCCAGTCCCAGGATGGCGGGCAGAACAACCGCATGGCCCAGACTGCTGATGGGGAAAAGCTCGGTCACGCCCTGGATGACGGCGATGATGACGGCAAGAAGGTTGGACATAAGAAACGGGCTCCGCTTGGGGAATTGGCCGCATGGTACACGGCTTTTTCGCGCTGGCAATCACCGCAAGGGTAACAGTTTTATGCCAGCCTCGTGCAGGCTGTTCGGCAAACCATTGTATTTGCATAAAATGCGATACGTTTTGCCGGTAAATAATAAGCATTAATTAAATGTGGTCTTATACCCCTGGTTCAGATACGTCTAATAAATATAGCTTACGGCGTGATAACTTTTGCGTGTTGTAGGAATAGGGTCTCCTATACTATAATCAGTAAATAATACTGATGGAGGCGGCTATGACTGACGCTCAGTATTCTGCATTGCACAATAATTCTGCTGCAACTGCGTCAGTCGCCCTGGCTCGGAAGCCTCGTCCTGGGGCTTCGGGACATAAGGCGGCGGGCCACAAGCCCCCGGCGGAAAAGTCGGGCGGGTGGGCTTGGCTGTGGGTGCTGCCGATCCTGGCGGCGGTCGCCGCAGGCGTCTGGTTCTGGCAAATACGTGGTGGTCCCGGGGCTCTTCCTCCGGTCGATCTGGTGCAGCAATTCCAATCCGCCGCCAAGGGCGAAGTGATTGAGCGCCATATCTATGGCGGTGAGATGTCGGTTGACCGTAACGGCGGTCAGGTGACGGTGACGGCGCGTGCCGTACCGCCCAAAGCCTGTGTCTCGGCCGGGTGGGAATTGGCCCGTAAGGGCGTGCTGACCATCAACGGAGTAACGCCGATTCGTGTCTCTGCCGCCCGTCTGTCCGATCTGTGCAACGACCAGGACGATGCCACTGTCACGTGGATGCCCAGAGCGAAGGGTGCGGAATAAATAGGTCCAGTCCATTAAGCGGTGCTTTGATTTTAAGGCACGCGCCGAATCGCTGTCACGATGCACGCCAAGGATTTTGAGGCCGGACCTCATGGTGCGAAAAGGCGGCAATAGATGGAAAAAGCCGTCGGTTGTTTTGAGATCATCTTGACAGCGGCTTTCTCCTGATCATTCTCAGGGGGATGAAGACCGTCGATCATCGCCTTCCCCGTTATCAGCAATTGCGCGACGAAATCGCGCATCAGATCGCCCGTAAGGTTTGGCGTCCCGGCGATGCCATCCCGACCGAGGCGGAACTGGCGGCGGAACATGATATCGCCGTCGGAACAGTGCGCCGCGCCATCGATATGCTGGTGGCCGATGGGCTGGTGGAACGTCAGCAAGGGCGCGGCACCTTTGTGCGTCGCCCGGACTTCACCCAATCGCTGTTGCGCTTTTTGCGCTATCAGGGGCGTGATGGCCGCACGGTGATCCCAGACAGCCATATTGCCTCGATCCAAGTCATTCCCGCCCCCGAAGAACCCGCCGGTCATCTGGGCTTGCCGCCGGGCACCGATTTACTGCGTATCGACCGCCATCGTCTGCTGGATGGCAAGGTGGTGATGGTGGAGGAAATCTGGCTGCCCAAGGACCGCTTTGCTCCGCTGCTGTCCTTGAAGCCCGAACAGTTCGGGCGGCTGATGTATCCGATCTATGACGAGATTTGTGGCGAGATTGTCGCTCAGGCCGAGGAAATCCTGACCATCGAGCCCTTGTCTGCCGAATTGGCAACACTTTTGGGGCAGCAAGAAGGCGCCCCTGCCGCGGTCATCGAGCGGCTGGCCCTGAATTACGAGCGCCAGCCGCTGGAATGGCGTATCTCCCGCGCGCCGGGGGCGACCTTCCGTTACAAGATCGATCTGCGCTGACGGTCAGGCTGCGTCATCCGTTAAAGGATGCTCGCGCAGCAAAAGTAACGACACCAACGCTCCGGCCAGAGTGATGGCGATCAGCAGGCCTGACAGGGTGGAAAACGCCGAACCGTAGCTGTCCAGCAGCAGGCTGCGCCCTACATCGGGCAATAGGTGGGCTGCTTCCGGCAAACTGCCCGAGGCCAAGCGTTGCGCCGCTTCTGTCAGCGGGGCGCCGGGACTCGTGGTCAATCCTTGTAGATGGGTGTGAACAAACAAGGCCAGCAGGGCATTGACCACCGCCAGGGACACCCCTTCCCCGGCAACGCGGGTGGTGCTGAAAATGCCGGTAGCCATTCCCGCCCGTTCCTTGGGGGCGACGCTGACGGCCAGACCATCCATTAATCCCCAGG
>JASLCK010000203.1 GCA_030151865.1 Rhodospirillaceae bacterium
GCAAAACCACGCTGTTGATGTCCATGTGCGGCAAACCCCGCGCCAGCAAAGGCAGCATCGTCTTTGAAGGCGAGGACATCACCAACCTGCCGATGTTCCAGATCGTGCGACGCGGCATCGCCCATTCTCCGGAAGGGCGACGCATCTTTCCGCGCATGTCGGTTCTGGAAAATCTGCAAATGGGTGCGGTCGTCAGCGATCCTAAATATTTCGATGACGACCTGGAACGGGTGCTGACCCTGTTCCCCCGTCTGCGGGAACGCATCAGCCAGCGCGGCGGCACCCTGTCAGGCGGCGAACAGCAGATGCTAGCCATCGGCCGCGCCCTGATGGGCCGTCCGCGCCTGCTGTTGCTCGACGAACCGTCTCTGGGTCTGGCCCCTTTAGTGGTCAAACAGATCTTCCAGATCATCAAGGACATCAACCGCGAACAGAAGATGACCATCTTCCTGGTGGAACAGAATGCGTTCCATGCCTTGAAGCTGGCCCATCGCGCCTATGTTTTGGTCAACGGCCGTGTCACCATGACCGGCACCGGCCAACAATTGCTGGCCGATCCCGCCGTGCGGGCGGCTTATTTGGAAGGCGGGCACGGTCCCGCCGATGAAACGGAGAAAACGGCATGACCGATTTTTTCGCCACCGTTCTGGGCTCGACACCCCTGGTCTTCATCGGCGTGACCCTGGTCTTCATGGGGGGCTGCTCCTTCATGACCGGTCAGGCCCTGGCTTCCACTTGGCGGCCGGTTTGGCACGCCCTGCCCTACGGCCTGCTGCTGGGATGCGGCGACCGCTTTCTGACCTTTGCCCTGTTCCAGGGCACTTTGCTGTCGGGCGGCGGCTATGTTGTCGATACCATATTGCTGCTGGCCATCACCCTGGCATCTTACCGCATCACCCGGGCACGCCAGATGGCCCAGCAATATCCTTGGCTTTATGATCGCACCGGACTGTTCAGCTGGAGCGAGAAAGCCAAGACGATCGGATAAGCCACAAAGGCTGATCTGCCACCACAAGGCTAGGATGCCGGGCTTGTCGAATGACGGGCCCGGTACATCCGTTTCTTTGCCTTACACAAAAGCATAAAATCGCACCCGATACTTTGTTTCTTAAAGTTTTTATGGCGCGAACACTTTACACCCATTGCGGCTTTCTCTGACCCTGCTACACTGATTTTCAAGGTGGAGCATGGAGGGGCACCATATGCGCCACTGCACCTTCAAAGGATGGGAGATTGTCACCCATGAGCAAGTTTAAGAATGTGCTTTTGGCCGCCGCGGCCACTTTGGCGATCAGCGGCACCGCCGCCAAGGCCGATATCCTGATCGGCGTGGCTGCGCCGATGACCGGCAGTGAAGCGGCTTTTGGTGAACAGTTCCGCCGCGGCGCCGAAAAGGCCGTCGCCGATATCAACGCCAAGGGCGGCGTGCTGGGTCAAAAGCTGGCCCTGGCCGTTGGCGACGACGCTTGCGACCCGAAGCAGGCCGTGTCGGTCGCCAACGACTTCGTGTCGAAGAAGGTCGCTTTCGTGGCCGGTCACTATTGCTCGGGCTCGTCCATTCCGGCGTCGGAAGTCTACGCCGAAGCGGGCATCGTCCAGATTTCCCCCGGCTCGACCAACCCCAAATACACCGAACGCGGTCTGCCGAACGTGTTCCGCACCTGTGGCCGCGATGACGCCCAAGGGCCGACCGCCGCCAAGTATGTGTTGGAAAAGTTCAAAGGCAAGAACGTCGCCATCGTTCAGGACAAGTCGGCTTACGGCAAGGGCCTAGCCGATGAATTCCAAAAGGCCCTGAATGCGGGCGGCGTCAAGGAAGTGCTGTACGAAGCCATCACCGCCGGTGAAAAGGACTATAGCCCGCTGATCTCGAAGCTGAAGAACGTCAAGGCCGACGTGATTTACTTCGGCGGCTATAAGACCGAAGCTGGTCTGATCGTTCGCCAGGCCAAGGACCAGGGTTTGAACGCCACCTTGGTGTCGGGCGACGCCGTGGTGTCGGAAGAATTCTGGGCCATCACCGGCCCGGCTGGTGAAGGCACCTTGATGACCTTTGGCCCCGATCCGCGCCTGAACCCCGGCAACGACGCCCTGGTCAAGTGGTTCCGCGACCAGAACTATGAACCGGAAGCCTATACCCTCTACACCTATGGCTCGGTCCAGGCTTGGGCCCAGGCGGTGCAAAAGGCCGGTTCGACCGACGCAGCCAAGGTGGAAGCGTCGCTGCGCGCCAACAAGTTCGAAACCGTTCTGGGTCAGATCGGCTTCGACGCCAAGGGCGACGTTACCGCTCCGGGCTATGTGTTCTATGTCTGGCATGACGGCAAGTACGTCTACGCCAAGTAAGCACAAGGCTTGACAGACGACAGGCCCGGCGGAACCATCCGCCGGGCCTGTTCTCTTTTTGGAAGATCGTGATCACCGTGAGCGAACCCCGCGCCTGGGTGCTGCTGAAGTCCAAACGCCGCTTTGACCTGTTGCACCCCACCCCGTTCGACTGGGAACTGTCCGACCTTGCCGAAGGCGAGGCGAGGACCTTTCGCTGGGGTGGTTCCTCGGTCTGGGATTGGCCGTTATCGGTGGCGCAACACAGCCTGCTGACTCTGGAAATCCAGCGCATGCAGGCCCCCAACGGCCTAACCCCCGCCCTGGAAATCGCCAATCTGGTGCATGACGGATCGGAAACCCTGGGGGTCCGGTGGGACCCCATCACCCCGGTCAAACCGTTTCTGGGCGATGGATTTCATCGTCTGGACAAGGCCATTCAAGAGGCCATCCACATCCGCCTGGGCGTACCCGTCACCCTACCCACAGACTGGAAAAAGGCCATCAAGCTGGCCGACCGCCGCGCCGCCGCCAGCGAAGCCCTGCATATCGCCGGATGGAGCCGCGACGAAATCCGCTCCTCCTTAAAAATCCGCCTGATCCCGCTGGAACAAGACCCCCTGCATCGCCGTTATGGCGGCACGCCCTGGGAACCCTGGCCCATGCGGGTGGCCGAGGAACGCTTTCTAAGCGAACTGGAAAAACTGCTGCGGCAGATGCCCTAAAGAGCGCCAGCTTTCGACTGAAGCGCTGATGGCATCGTTCTGCTTGTCAAAATTTCTGAACGACGTATAGTTTTATTCGTCGTTCAGAATTGGAGCAGACATGAGCGAGCAGATCGGGAGCGAGCAGATCGGGAGCGAGCAGATCGGACGGCGGGAACGCAAGCGCCAGCAGACCTTGGACCATTTGGCCGACACAGCCTGGGCGCTGTTCGAGTCACAGGGGTTCGATAGCGTCACCATGGAAAGCATCGCCGAAGCGGCGGATGTGGCCAAGGGCACGCTTTACAAGCACTTCCCGGTCAAGGAAGCGCTGTTGCGCCATTATTTCCATCGGGAATTCCGTGCCGCCCAGGCTGGGCTTTTGGCCGATATCAAGGCTCAACCCAGCTTTGAAGCACGCTTGCGGGTGCTGCTGGACCGCCACGCCCGATGGGCCGAAGGCAAGCGGCAGTATCTGGGGCATTATTTCAGGTTCCGCCTGCGCGATATGCAAATCCCCCACGACACCCCGCCCGAATTGCGCAGCGGACTGGACCGTTTGTTCACCGCCATGATCGAGGAGGCGCAAAAGCAGGGCGAAATCTCGTCCCGCCGTCCGGCTGCCGATCTGGCCTATCGTCTGGAATTTCTGTTTCTGTCGGCCATGCTGCATTGGCTCAGCCGCGCCGATTTGGATCTATGTCGGGAATTCGATGTCATCATCGATCTGTTCCTGCATGGCGCGGGAGAGCCGTCATGAGCCTGTTTTTATCCGATTGGTCTGCTATCGAAGCTGCCGGGCTCCATCAGGTCGGCGGCAAGGCCTTTACTCTGGCCCGCTTGGCCCGCCATCTGTTTCCCATTCCCCGTGCCGTCGTCCTGCCGGTCCGGCTTTATCGCGATTGGCTGGACAGCACAGATTTGGAAGCCGCTCTTCAGGCAGTCGCCGCCACACCGTCGGTGGAGCAAGCCATCTGGGCCTTGCACGAAAAGCTGAAGGCTGTTCCCCTGCCCGATCCTATCGTTCATCACTTGACCGAAGTTCTCGGGCGGCAAGGGTGGCAAGACCGGGGGCTGGCGGTTCGATCCTCGGCCCCGCAGGAAGATGGAACCAAGACCTCCTTCGCCGGGGTGCATGAGACTTGCCTGAATGTCATTGGCGCGCAGGCGGTCGCACAGGCCGTTGTCTCCGTCTGGGCGTCGCTTTGGACCCCCAGTGCCGTCGCTTACCGCCATCGGTTTGACATCCGCCACGAAGACGCCGCCATGGCGGTGCTGTTGATGCCGATGATCCCGGCCAAGGCCAGCGGTATCGGCTTTACCAGAAATCCCCTTACCGGGCGCGACGATCAGGTGGTGATCCACGCCAATTGGGGCTTGGGCGAAAGTCTGGTGGCAGGCCACAGCGCAGGCGACGAGATCCTGCTGGAAGAACGTCAAAACGACGATGTCCTGACCTTGCGCGATTACAGGGTTGGCAGCAAAACAGTCCAGATTCAAGCCAGCAACATCGGTGGCACCGAACAAAGCGCCTTGTCGCCTGAGCGGCGCGAAGCACCAACCCTGAGCGGCACCCAGGCGTTGGAATTGGGCAATCTTATGCGTCTGGCCGCCTGGAGTTTGGATTTCTCCCGCCCGGATTACGATCTGGAATGGGCCTGGGACGGAGCGCAGTTCTGGCTGTTGCAGGCCCGCCCCATCACCG
Organism: Rhodospirillaceae bacterium; assembly: GCA_030151865.1. GTDB lineage: Bacteria > Pseudomonadota > Alphaproteobacteria > Rhodospirillales > Magnetospirillaceae > JASLCK01. Next base: position 4,735 of record JASLCK010000203.1, read on the forward strand.
CCGCCAATCACAACACCTATCCAGCCCTGCAAGGCCAGCCCGACATCTGGTCACGCGGCAACACCAAGGATGTGGTGCCCGATCCCCTGAACGCCATGGATTGGGGGGTATCGCGCAAATTAGCCAATGCCATGCTGATCGAGGGCTATCGTCTGGCCGGTTTCAAGCTGTTGCCCGCCCTGCAACGGGTTGGACTGCATCAGGGACGGCTTTATTTGAATATGAGCCTGTTGCAGTGGGAGGGATATGCATCCTTCGCCCTGCCGCCTGCCGCCATGAACAAGCTGGTCGGGGGTCATCAGCCGGAAATCAAAGTCGGGCCGCTGACCTGGAAAGACCGCCTGAACCAGGCATTGGGCATTGCCCGTTACATGCGCCGCCTGCCCGCCATGCAAGCGCGGGGATATCGGGATATCGAGTTTGCCTTGCAGCAGGCCCGCACCTTCCGCAATGCCCCCTTGCCGCAGATCGAGGAAGACTTTATCCCCCTGTTCGAAAGCATCCCTTATCTGTCGCTGCACGGTCTGTTGTTTCTGCAAGGATCGGGCGGGGGCGGCCTGTCGATGCTGGTCCGTCTTTTGGAAAGCGCCCTGCCGGGACGGGGTCATGCGATTGCCTCGGCTCTGTTGGCGGGCGGCACTCCCAGTGTCACCGCCGAGCAAGGTTATGCCCTGGCAAGACTGGCCAAACGGGCTATGTCCGATCCTGAAACCGCCCATTGGCTGACCCGTCGCGCCGCCACCGGCGCGGATTGGCGTAACCTGCCCAAAGACAGCGCTTTCAAACAGGATTTTGCAGCCTTTCTGGAGACCTATGGTCATCGCGGCGTCTATGAAACCTATGTCAGAACGCCGCGCTGGCGCGAGCAACCGGATTACCTGTTGGACAGCCTGCCGGGACTGGCCGAGGTCGATCTGGACGCCTTGATACAGCGGCAAAAGGACACGGCCCAAGCAGCCTTGCGGGAAGCCAAAGCCGCCCTGCCCTGGTGGCGCCGCGGCATGCTGGAAAAGCAGATCGCCGCCGCCCAGGCCGGTTCCAATGGGCGTGAGGCGGCGCGCAGCGCGCTGATCGCCTATATCGAGCCGGTCCGGCGACTGGCCTTGCATCTGGGGGAACGATGGACCGCCAAGGAATGGCTGAACCAGCCCGACGATATCTTTCATCTGCTGCGCGGCGAAATCCTGGCGGTTTTACACCATGATCGCCCTGGCGCAGCCCTGCTGCCGCTGGTCGAGGACCGCAAGGCGCAGTTTCTGGACTGGCAAAATCATCCCGCCCCCGACGTGGTGCTGGACGGAGCCGACAGCGGCGAAAGCTGGACCGACCCCGCTCCAACGCCGACCGGTAGCGGACAATCTTTTATCGGTGTGCCGGTCGGACATGGACTTGCCGTCGGACCGGTGCGCAAGCTGCATCATCCGACCCAAGGCCATGATATGCGGCCCGGCGATATTCTGGTGGTGCCATCCACCGATCCGGCCTGGACTCCGCTGTTTCTGAAGGCGGGCGGATTGGTCATGGAAACCGGCGGCTTCATGTCCCATGGAGCCATCGTGGCCCGGGAGTTTGGTATTCCCGCCGTGGTCAATCTGCCGGGCATCCTGAATATCTTGCAAGACGGAGAAGCCGTTCGGGTCGATGGCGGCAAAGGCGTGGTGGAGCGTATCTCTCCCTGAAGCCTGCCCCTCAACCAGGAATCTCTTCTGGGATTTTGGCTTTTCAACTAGGATCAAATCCCTGTGATGGCGGCGTTGCGTTTCATCAAACCGCAATGCCAACCGTCACAGGGGTTTGATCTTTTTCTTTTGCGGCGCAACATACCGCTGTTGATTCCCACAAGAAAAATGTCAGAATCACCGCAGGGATTGGCGTCCGCCCATCATTCAGAGATCCGCGCGAAACAGGACCAGAATGATGACAAAACAGGGAAAACCGCAGAGCGGTTGCAGATAGAGATTGATCGCAAGCAGCCTTATATCGCTTATGGAGATTGCCTTGTGACAATGCTGCACCGCAGCGCCCAGCCCTTATTGGGGAACGATAAAAATGGTCATGATCGAAAACAAGACGTTTGACGAAATCGAGATCGGCCAGTCCGCGCAGTTGCAGCGGACCCTTACCACCGACGACATCACCTTGTTTGGCGTGATGTCGGGTGATGCCAATCCGGCGCATTTTTATGCCCAGGATGGCAGCCGCCAGCATCGTGTTGTTGGGCATGGCATGTGGGGCGCGTCGCAGATTTCGGCGCTGCTGGGCAACGAATTGCCTGGCTCGGGCACGATTTACAAGGCCCAGAACCTGGACTTCCATACCACCGTCGCCCTGGGCGACACCATTACCGTGACCATCACCGTGACGGCGAAAAACGCCGCCGACCTGACCGTGACCTTTGACACCCAGGCCGTCAATCAGAACGGCGACAATGTTTTCAGCGGCATTGCCGTGGTGTACGCCCCGACCGAAAAGCGTTTTGTCGAACGCATGGTGCTGCCCGAACTGAAGGCCAGCCGTGGTCATCATGTCTTTGAAAATCTGGTGGAACGCTGTGCCGATCTGAAGCCGGTGTCAGTGTCGGTCTGCCATCCGTGCGACGAAGTGTCGCTGCGCGGCCCGGTGGAAGCCGCCGAAAAGGGTCTGATTGATCCGATCCTGGTCGGCCCGCGCGCCAAGATCGAAAGCGTGGCCGCCGAGTTCGGCCTGGATATTTCGAAATATCGGATCGTTGATACCGCCCACAGCCACGAATCGGCCACCAAGGCCGTGGCGCTGTGCCGCTCGGGCGAGGCCGACGTTCTGATGAAGGGCAGCCTGCACACTGATGAGATGATGCACGAAGTCGCCGCCCGCGATACCGGTCTGCGGACTGCGCGTCGCATCAGCCACGTCTTCATCATGGATGTCCCCACCTATCCGCGCACGCTTTTGATCACCGATGCCGCCGTCAACATCTATCCGACCCTGGAAGACAAGGTGGA
>JASLCK010000258.1 GCA_030151865.1 Rhodospirillaceae bacterium
AGACGCGCTAGATTCAGGTTCTAGTGGCCGAAAGGTCGTGGAAGTTCGAGTCTTCTCCTGGGCACCACTCTCCCCTTAAAAACGGGTTCAGACTTCACTCAGTCGCCGTATTGGGAAATTTTCCTCCTTTAAAAGCTGTTTCCATCGCACGAACGTGCGATTTTTCGTTTGTCCTGTGGCAGTTGTTATCTGTCTGGAAGACAAGCGGAATTAGCCTTGCTGCACGCTTTTCAAGCAGAAAAAATACGGTTTTTAAGAAAGTTGGACCGCAGCTTGCATTGACCGCCAGCCCAGGCGGCAGCATACTCCGGCGCAGATGGCGGATCCCGTCCTTACCTCATAAATAATGACGGTCCGGCCTTGATCAGGCATTTCCTTCTATCGAGATTTCTTATCCATGAGCTTGGATACCAATATCGCCATGTCGGCTGACCCTATTGACGATCTGGCGACGGCCCGGTCGGTTTTGACCGCCGAGGCCTCTGCCCTGAATGCCCTGTCCGACAGCTTGGACGATGGCTTTGTGCGTGCGCTGGATCTGCTGGTGCGCGGCAGCCGGGGACGTGTGATCGTCACTGGTATGGGCAAAAGCGGCCATGTCGCCCGCAAGATTGCCGCCACCATGGCGTCCACCGGCACCCCTGCCGGTTATGTCCATCCTGGCGAGGCCAGCCATGGTGATTTGGGTATGATCACCACCGACGATGCCGTATTGGCCTTGTCGAATTCGGGTGAAACCCCCGAATTGGGGGATCTGGTCAATTATACCCGCCGCTTCGATATTCCTTTGGTGGCCATGACCAGTCGGGGTGACAGCACCCTGGCGCAGGCTGCCGACCAGGCGCTGGTTCTGCCGCCGGTGGGTGAGGCCTGTCCCATGGGGTTGGCCCCCACCACCTCGACCACTTTGATGCTGGCTTTGGGCGATGCCCTGGCGGTTGCGCTGCTGGAACGCAAGGGCTTCACCCCCAGCGACTTCAAGGTGTTCCATCCCGGCGGGCAATTGGGCAAGGGCCTGCTGAAGGTCGCCGATCTGATGCATGGCGGCGATGAACTGCCGCTGGTGTCGCTGTCCCAATCCATGGGCGAAGTGTTGTTGGTCATGACCGCCAAGGCTTTTGGCTGCGTTGGCGCGGTTGATGATGAGGGGCGTTTGGCCGGGATCGTCACCGACGGCGATTTGCGCCGTCACTTGGATCCGGGCCTGTTCTCGCGCAGCGCTGCCCAAGTGATGACCGCCAATCCCAAGACTACCCGTCCTAAGGCGCTGGCGGCCGAGGCGCTCAGGATCATGAATTCGCGCTCGATCACCAGCCTGTTCGTGGTCGATGATCAGGGGCGTCCGGTCGGTATCATCCATGTTCATGACTGCCTGCGCGCAGGCGTGGCGTGACGATGCGAACCTTTGGTTAGGGAGCCTTCATGGATTTGCGCGCCGACATCCGAGACCGTATGGGCAATCAGCCGCGCAAGCTGCTGAAGCCTGCCGGCCGTTTGGTGCTGGTGCGCTATTCCCGTTTCGTCAATTTGATGAAGCGTTTGCTGCCCGCCATGGCGGCGGCGATTTTGGGCCTGTTGGTGGTCTGGCCGAAATTACAGGTGGCCAGCTTTTCGGTTGGCGGTCTGCCGCGGCTAAACACCAAGAATGTCGACACGCTGTCGATGCTCAATCCCCATTATTATGGGACCGACGAAAAGAACCTGCCCTTTACCATCACCGCCGATGTCGCCACCCAGACCGATCCGCAAAATCTGGTGGTTTCGTTGGAAAAGCCTGTGGCCGATCTGACGCAGAAGAGCGGAGCCAGCATCGTGATCAATTCCGATGTGGGGTTCTTTCGGCAAAAGGATGAAATCCTGGATTTGCTGGGTCATGTTGACCTCTACCAGGACAATGGGTACGAGGTTCATACGGAAAGCGCCCGCATGCAAGTGGCGCAAGGCAACGCGACCGGGGATCAGCCCACCCGTGGGCAGGGTCCAACCGGAACGATCGAGGGAGAGGGGTTCCGGTTGTGGGATCGTGGCAAAGTCATCGTCTTCACCGGCAAGGCCAAGGCCGTGCTGAACGCCGCCAAGGCGAAAAGCAAATGACCGGCGTCATTGTCCGCGCGGCGTTGGCCGCTGCTTTTCTGCTGGGCACCGCCGTGTCGAGTTCGTCCCTATGGGCGGCGACGGCCAAGGGCAAGCAAGCCCCGGCTGCCGCAGCATCGACCTCCACCGGTGGAGGTCTGGACTTCGCCGACCAAAAATCCGGCAATGCGGTCGAGATTTACGCCGATCAGGGGCTTGAGCTGTCGCAGGACGCCAAGACCGTTATTGCCCGCGTCAATGCCAAGGCCATTCGCGGCAAGGTGACCCTGAATGCCGATGTGCTGATCGCCCATTACCGCGATAAGTCCGAGGCACCCGCCAACAGTGCGTCTCGTCAACCCAAACCGGGCCAACCTGCCGCGCAGAAAGCTGCGCCGACCCCTGGGGCCGATGGCAAGACCGATGGCGGTGGCAGCGAAATTTGGCGGGTCGAGGCTATCGGCCATGTGACCATCTCTACCCCGACCCAAACAGTCTATGGCGACCGCGCCGATTATAATATCGATGATGCGGTGGTGGTTCTGACCGGTAACAATCTGCGCATGGTGTCGCCCACCGATACCATTACCGCCCGCGACAGCCTGGAATATTGGGAGCAAAAGCAACAGGCGGTGGCCCGCGGCAACGCAGTGGCAGTGCGTGCCGACAAGCGTTTGCAGGCCGATATTCTGGTGGCTGACTTCGACCAGAACGATCAACACCAGATGGCCATTCAACGGGCGCATGCCTATGACCATGTGATCCTGACCACCCCGCGTGAGGTGGTGACCGGCGATCGCGGCGATTATAACGTCGAAAGCGGCATCGTCACCGTCACCGGAAATGTCAAAATGACCCGTGAGAACAATCAGTTGGACGGTGGATACGCGGTGGTCAATCTGAACACTGGGGTCTCTCGTGTCTTCCCGACGGCGCCGGGTGGCGCCGCTGGCGGAAATCAGCGGGTCAAGGGGTTGTTCGTCCCTCAGAAAAAGTCTGAACCGGGTGCTTCTAACGGGGGGGCTGGACAATGAGCGGAGCCAACCAATTCACCGCCACTCCGATTGGCGGAACCGGCAGTGATCAGGCGATCGATCTGGGGGAGCATAGCGGCCTGATGGCCCAAAATATCGGCAAGCGCTTCAAGCGTCGTCCGGTGTTGCGCGATGTTTCGGTCCGTGTCCAGCGGGGTGAGGCAGTGGGTCTGTTGGGGCCGAACGGTGCCGGTAAGACCACCTGCTTTTACTGCATCACCGGTCTGATCGCCCCTGATTCGGGGCGGATCATGCTGGATGGTCACGACATCACCGGCCTGCCGATGTATCGCCGTGCCCGCCTGGGTATCGGCTACCTACCGCAGGAAGCCTCGATTTTCCGTGGCCTGTCGGTGGAAGACAACATCCGCAGCGTCTTGGAAGTGACCGAATCCGACCGCGAAAAGCGCGAAGCCATGCTGGAAGATTTGCTGTCGGAATTTTCCGTCACCCATCTGCGCCAGGCTCCGGCCTTGGCGCTGTCAGGCGGCGAACGCCGCCGTGTGGAAATTGCGCGTGCTTTGGCGTCTCATCCGGCGTTTATCCTGCTGGACGAACCGCTGGCGGGTATCGACCCCATCGCGGTGTCGGATATCCGCGATCTGGTGGCGCATCTGAAGCATCGCGGCATCGGCGTTCTGATCACCGACCACAATGTTCGTGAAACCCTGGACATCATCGACCGCGCCTACATCCTGCATGACGGCGTCGTGCTGATGGAGGGGGACCCGTCCGAGATCGTGGCGCACGAAGGCGTGCGGCGCGTTTATCTCGGCGAACATTTCAGCCTCTAGGCGGGGGCCGCATCATGGCTCTCACCCCACGGCTTGATCTGCGTCAAACCCAGTCCCTGGTGATGACGCCGCAATTGCAGCAGGCGATCAAGCTGCTGCAATTGTCAAATATCGAGCTGTCGGCTTTTGTCGAACAGGAGCTGGAGCGCAATCCGTTGTTGGAGCGCGATGAAAGCGGCGATGCTCCGCCGCCGGAAGCGCCTGCCCCTGATCAGCTGGAAGCGTCGGCCCCGCCGGAAGCGCCCCTGGTGGACGCCCTGCCCGGTCAAGCCGACGAAACGCCGCTGGATGTCGATTACGACAATACCTGGAACAATGACAGCGCCTCGGACGATGGTGACGGTTTTTCCGGTGATTGGGGCAGCCGCGGCGGTCGTCTGGATTTCGATGACGGCGAAAGCACCCTGGAACAGACCTTGGCCCGCGAAGTATCGCTGCGTGAGCATCTGCAGGGGCAGCTCAACATGGACCTGACCGATCCGGCTGATCGTATGATCGGCCTGCATCTGATGGAGATGTTGGACGAATCCGGTTATCTGATCGGTAAGTTGGAAGAAGTGGCCACCGCCCTGGGTTGCCCGCTGGAGCGGGTGGAAACGGTGTTGAAGCGGCTTCAGCATTTTGATCCGGCGGGCATTTTCGCCCGCAGCCTGTCGGAATGCTTGGCTCTGCAATTGCGGGAAAAGAACCGCCTCGACCCCGCCATGCAGGCGCTACTTAACCATCTGGAAATGCTGGCCAAGCGTGACCTGAACGGCTTGATGCGTGTCTGCGGCGTCGATGCCGAAGATTTGGCCGAGATGATTGGCGAAATCCGTGCGCTCGACCCCAAGCCGGCGCTGGTGTTCGACGACCATGTGGCTCAGCCGGTCATTCCCGATGTGCTGATGCGCCCGGCGGCGGGCGGTGGTTGGATTGTTGAGCTGAACAGTGAGACCCTGCCCCGAGTGCTGATCAATTCGCGTTATTTCGCCAAGGTCAATGGCGCGGCCCGCAGCAAGGAAGACAAATCCTATTTGTCCGAACAATTCCAGTCAGCCAATTGGCTGGTGAAGTCGTTGCATCAGCGGGCCACCACCATTTTAAAGGTGGCCAGCGAGATCGTGCGGCAGCAGGAAATGTTTTTCCAAAAGGGCATTCAGTATTTGCGCCCCTTGGTCTTGCGCGACATTGCCGCCGTGATCGGCATGCATGAAAGCACCGTCAGCCGTGTGACCGCCAACAAATACATGGCGACGCCGCGCGGTATTTATGAGCTGAAATACTTCTTCACCCAGGCTATTGCTGGTTCGGATGGTGGCGAGGCTCATTCGGCGGAAGCGGTGCGCCATCGTATCAAGACCTTGATTGACAACGAAACCGCCCAAG
>JASLCK010000268.1 GCA_030151865.1 Rhodospirillaceae bacterium
GCCGTCTGCTCTTCGCCCAGGAATGCCAGTTCATTGCCGGAACCGCGACCCTGGACCGCCTGCCGCCCGTTTCCAATGTGCCGGAAGTGGCCTTTGCCGGACGTTCCAACGTTGGCAAGTCCAGCCTGATCAACGCACTGACGGGCCGCAATTCGCTGGCCCGCGCGTCGAACACGCCGGGCCGCACCCAGCAGCTCAACTTCTTCGATCTGGGGCAGCGTTTGCTGCTGGTGGACTTGCCCGGCTATGGTTTCGCCCAAGCGCCTAAGGATCAGGTCGCCAAGTGGAACAATCTGGTCAACACCTATCTGCGCGGCCGCACCACCTTGCAGCGGACCTGCGTTCTGGTGGACAGCCGCCACGGCCTGAAAGACAGCGACCGCGAAGTGATGACCATGCTGGACAAGGCCGCTCAGCCTTACCAGATCGTGCTGACCAAGGCCGACAAGATCAAGCAGTCGGCCCTGGACGGGGTGCGCGATCAGGTGTTGGCGGAAGTGTCGCGCCGTCCGGCGGCGCATCCGGAAATCATACTGACCAGTTCCGAAAGCGGCATGGGCATCGCTGAATTGCGCGCGGCCCTGGCCTCGCTTGCGTTACCCCTGTAGGAGATTGCGTCCTATGTCCGTTGATAAGACCCGCGAGGATGAACGCGCCAGCTGGCTGGAAAAGGCCCGCACCCTGTCCGAGGCGCTGCCGTTCTTCCGCCAGCATGCTGGTGAAACCTTCGTCATCAAGTACGGCGGTCACGCCATGGGCGACGAAAACCTCGCCCTGCTGTTCGCTCGCGACGTGGTGCTGCTGCGTCAGGTCGGCATCAACCCGATCGTCGTGCACGGCGGCGGGCCGCAGATCGGCGCGATGCTGGAACGTCTGAAGATCAAGAGCGAGTTCATCGACGGTCTGCGCGTCACCGATCAGGCCACCGTCGATATCGTCGAAATGGTTCTGGCCGGGTCGATCAACAAGCAGGTGGTGTCGGCGATTAATCAGGCGGGTGGTTTCGCCGTCGGCCTGTCGGGCAAGGACGGTCATCTGATCCGCGCCCGCAAGCTGCGCCGCACCCAAAAGGACCCGTACAGCAATATCGAAAAGCTGCTGGACCTGGGCTTTGTCGGTGAACCGGCGGAAGTGAACCCGCATGTGCTGGATTATCTGGCCGAATCCGACATCATCCCGGTGATCGCCCCGACGGCGGTCGGTCCGGCGGGCGAAACCTATAACATCAACGCCGATACCGCGGCGGGCGCCATTGGCGGCGCGGCGGGGGCGACACGTCTGTTGTTCCTGACCGACGTGGCGGGCGTGTTGGACAAGCAGGGCAACCTGATCCCCGACATGACCGTGTCGCAGGCCAAGGAACTGATCGCCGACGGCACCATCACCGGCGGCATGATCCCTAAGGTCGAAACCTGCCTGGACGCCGTGGAGCGCGGTGTGGAAGCCGCCGTCATTCTGGACGGTCGCGTACCCCACGCCATGCTGCTGGAACTGTTTACCCCGCACGGCGCGGGCACCCTGATCCGCCGCGACCCCGAATAAGGGACAAAAACGAAACCCCCGGCCAAAAGGACGGGGGCTTCGAATGGCTTGGGCGGCGCGCCAGGGGATTCAAAAGCAGCGCGCCGCCCCACTACGGACCGCTTGGGAATGAAGCGGGGTCCCGCAGTGATCTTGATGCCTTAGGGGCGGAGGGACATCCTCCGCCCCTTTTTCATGTCATCCTTCCATGATCGCCGCCGTATGTTCGGCCAAGGCCGCTTCATGCAGCGAGACGATGCTGGAAACCACCAGAACCGAGCGGTGGGCAGCACGCAGCAGCATGTTGACGTTGTCGGCGGTGCTTTTGAAAAACCAGTTACCGGCTTCACCGTCCCAGCCATCCACCCCAGTCTGTTGCTGTGCAGCGGCCACCATCGGCTTGACCTTACCGGGCATGGTGAACATCACCTGATAGCCGTTGATGGGGGCCGGGTCGATGTCAGGACCGAACAGGCCGCGCAGATAGGCCTGCAAGTCCTCGATGGTGTCCACCCGACCCGCCATGATTTTCAAATCCGTTCCAAAAAGAAGTGCCGCACCCACTGGGCGATGCGCGCCGAGTCGGTTTCGGCGTCTGGGGCGGTGACGCTGGCCAATGCCTGTTGTCCCAGATCGTCGGGAAAGCTGACGCCGCTATAGGTGGTCAGCAAATCCTTTTCGAACGGCAGGGTGAATTCTGGATGGGCCTGAAAGCTGGCCGCCACATCGCCATAGACCAGGCCAGCGAAGGGACAGGCGGCCGAGGTCGCCAGCAGACGCGCCCCTTCGGGCAGCGACAGCACCTGATCTTCGTGAATGGCGTTAATGCGCAAGGTATCGGGTGCATCGGCCATCCAGTCGGGGCGGTCGGTGACCTGATAGCTTTGCAGACCAAGCTGCCAGCCGTTGGGGGCCTTGCGCACATCCGCACCCAAAGCCTTGGCCAGAATCTGGTGGCCGAAGCAGATGCCGAAGATCGGGCGCTTGGCATCTACCGCATCGCGCAGCAGTTCTTCCAGGCGCAGCATCCAGGGCGTTTCCTCGGTCACGCTGTGACGCGAGCCGGTGATCACCCAGCCGTCGCAGGACAGGGCGCTTTCCGGGAATTCGTCTTCCTGGACATGGAAGCGCTCGAAGAACAGGCCGTCGCCATCCTTCAACAGCGCCGCCACCATGTCGGCATAAGTGCCGTGGCGGGCTGCCAGGGTCGGGTTGGGGCGTCCGGTTTCCAGAATGCCGATTTTCATCGCGAACCCTCCCTTGTCTCAGATGGATCCCAGATAGGTGGCATATTCCACATCCGTCACCTTGCGCCCCAGTTCGGCCATTTCCTGGGCCTTTTCCGGGCCAAAGGCGCGCATGAACACTTCGCCCGCATAAGCCCGCAGATGCTGACCCTGCATGAAGGCGTCGATGGCGCGGCTCCATTCGGTCGGCAGGGCCGGGGCCTGGGCGATGATGTGGGCGTTTTCCTCGCCATAGGCGTTGCCTTCGATGGCGGGCGGGGCGACCAGCTTGTTTTCGATGCCGTGCAGCACGCCCGCCAGAATGGCGGCAATCACCAGATAGGGGTTGGCGTCGGCCCCGGCAAGGCG
>JASLCK010000319.1 GCA_030151865.1 Rhodospirillaceae bacterium
GCCCCGGCCATGTCTTTCCGCTGGTGGCCCGTGACGGCGGCGTTCTGGTGCGTGCCGGTCATACCGAAGCCGCGGTGGACGTGTCGCGTCTGGCCGGGCTGAACCCGGCGGGCGTGATCTGCGAAATCATGAACGACGACGGCACCATGGCCCGCACCCCGGATCTGGTGAAGTTCGCCCAGCATCACGGCCTGAAGATCGCCACCATCGCCGATCTGATCGCCTATCGCCGCCGCAACGACAAGCTGGTCCAGCACAGCCTGGAAACCACTTTCCATTCATCGTGTGGCGGTGAATGGAAGATGCATGTCTATGTCAACACCGTGGCCTATGCCGAACATATCGCCCTGGTGAAGGGTGATGTCTCGACCGGCGGGCCGGTGCTGGCCCGCGTGCATGCCCTGAATGTGCTTGACGATGTGCTGGGCGATACCGCCAGCGGCAAGGCCGGGCAGTTGCAGGCCGCCATGCAGGAAGTCGCCGCCGAAGGGCGCGGCGTCGTGCTGTTGATCCGCGAACCCCAGCCCACCAGTTTGTCCGAACGGGTCAAGGCCCTGATGGACGGCAAGGGCGATGTCGGGCAGTTGCGCGATTACGGTGTGGGCGCGCAAATCCTGCTGGACCTTGGCGTTCGGGAAATGATCCTATTGTCCAACACCAAAAAGACCATCATCGGTCTTGAGGGATACGGCCTGCGCGTTGTCGATCAGCGCCCGATTCCTTCCGCTCAATAAGGAGTGATGAGCAGAATGCGCATCCTGATCGTTGAATCGCGTTTCTACGACGAAATCACCGATAATCTGGTCAAGGGGGCCGTCAAGGAACTGGCCGCCGTCGGGGCCGGATATAAGCGTCTGATCGTGCCGGGAATTCTGGAAATTCCGGCCGCCGTGCGCTATGCCATCCGCGCCATGGAACTGCGGGCCACCGATGAACGTTATGCCGGCTATATCACGCTGGGCTGCGCCATCCGTGGCGAAACCGACCATTATGATCATGTCTGCCGCGAATCGATGCGGGGTTTGCAGGACCTGTCCATGCAATATACCCTGGCCATCGGCAACGGCATTCTGACCACCCATAACCGCGCTCAGGCGATGGAACGGGCTTTGCCGGAACGCCGTAACTTCGGCGGCCAAGCGGCCCGTGCCTGCCTGCGTATGATCGAAATCAAAAAAGAGCTAAGCCTCATTCCCAAATGACGACTGGAAAAAACAGAAACTCCGCGCAACGCCGCTCGGCCGCGCGCCTCGCCGCTGTTCAAGCTCTCTATCAGGCGGAGCTGACCGGGCACACCATCGACCGCGTGTTGGAGGATTTCCTGCAGCACGGTATCGGGGCCAAGGCCCTGGTAGCCCCGCCCGATGACGAAGATGCGGAAATCGAAGCCTCGCTGGCCCTGCCAGACAAGGTGATGTTTTCCAACATCGTGCGCGGTTCCACCGCCCGTCAGGCCGACTTCGACGCCATGATCGGCGGTTCGCTGACCGGCGATTGGACGGTGGAACGGTTGGAAGCGGTTCTGCGCGCCGTCTTGCGCGCCGGGGCCTATGAACTTGCCACTTGCCCGGATGTTCCGGTGCGCGTCGTCATTTCTGAATATGTCGATGTGGCCAAGGCGTTCTATGCCGGGTCGGAACCCAAGCTGGTCAATGCGGTGCTGGACCGGATCGCCCGCGTCGTGCGGGCCGACGAGATCGGCGGACATGCCGCAGGTTGATGAATTTGGCCTGATTTCACGCCTTTTCGCGCCACTGGCGGCGCGGCATCCCGGAGCCCTGGGGCTAACCGACGATGCCGCGCTGCTGGATTGCCCCCCCGGCCATCGTCTGGTTTTGACCGCAGACGCTCTGGTGGCCGGGGTTCATTTTTTCCCCGATGATCCTGCCGACCTGATCGCCCGCAAGGCGGTGCGGGTCAACGTGTCCGATCTGGCGGCCATGGGCGCGCGTCCAGCGGCGGTGATGCTCGCTGCCTGTTTCCCCAAGGGGACGCCGTTCAGTTGGATGGAATGTTTTGCATCCGGTTTGAAAGCGGATCTGGAGGAGTTTGCTATCCCCCTGATCGGTGGGGACACGGTGGCGACGCCGGGACCGGCGACATTTTCCATCACCGCCTTGGGTTATGTGGAAAATGGCCAGGAACTGCGGCGTTCGACCGCTCGTTCGGGTGATTCCCTGTGGGTTTCCGGGACCATCGGCGATGCCGCCTTGGGGCTTTTGGTGGCCCAAGGGCAGGGGGGCGACCTGTCGGAGACTGACCTGGCGGCCCTTTTGGACCGCTATCGTCTGCCGCGTCCCCGGCTGGCCTTGGGGCCTGCCTTGACCGGTCTGGCGTCGGCCTGCATGGATGTCTCGGATGGTCTGGTGGGGGATTTGGGGCATATCTGCAAGGCATCGGGCGTCGGGGCGATCCTGAATGCCGATGCGGTGCCGTTGTCAAAGGCCGCCCAGGCCATGATTGCCGCCCGCCCGGATCTGTTGGAAACCGCCCTGACCGGCGGCGATGATTACGAACTTCTGTTCACCGCCCCGCCGTCGGCTGCGGCGGAGTTGGAGGTTTTAAGCCGGACGCTGGGCTTGCGCTTGAGCCGGATTGGCACGATCATCGAAGGCCAGGGGGTCCTGGTGCGCCGCAGCAACGGCGAACCGCTGCCCCTGCACAGCGGCAGCTATCGGCATTTCTAAGCCATGAAAAAGATCATTTTCCTTGTTGTGGTTCTGCTGCTTCTGCTGGGGGCGGGCGTCGGCGTGGCGATGTATCTGCAAGTCGGTCCCTTTGCCAAAAACGCCGAAGCCAAGCCGGAGGAAAAGAAGGAAGAAGCCCCCAAGCCTGCGGAAGGCGAGGGCGCCGCAGCCCCGCCCAAGGCGGTCTTTTACGATGCCGGGTCCTATATCATTCCGGTGGTGGAAAACCATATGATCACCCGACAGGTCGGCCTTGATCTGTCCATCGAGGTGGACCCCAAGCAAAGCATCAAGATCGGCAGCGAACTGCCGCGCCTGCAAGACGCCTTTGTCTCGACCCTGTTCGATACTGTGCCGCATTATTCCGACACCAAGTCGGCGGCTAATAAGCAGGCGATCCATGACAGGTTATTGGCCACCGCCAATAAAATGTTCGGCCCCGGAGCGGTGCGCGATGTCTATATCAAATCGATATATGACCGCTGACCTATTGATTCAGATCAAAAAGACAACCTTCATTCCATAAATCAAAAGCCGGTCATTGATATGACCGGAAAGATAAGGGGGTGCCACTACTTTAGTTGCGCCCCCGCATTTATTCTGGCACGCTTTCCCCCGGTCGCCGTCGTGTTCTCTTCCTCTCCTCCGACGATGCGCATTCGCCGGTCAGCTCGGGAAGGGCTAAGGCAGCGCATTGGCTTCATCAGGGGATAGGAAGCACGAGAATGATTTATGCGGTCATATTGGCATGTGGCGTTTTAGCGCTGTTATATGGCGCTTATGCAATTCGTTCCGTTCTTGCAGCCGGTGCGGGGACGGCCCGCATGCAAGAAATCGCTGCCGCGGTCCAGGAAGGCGCGCGGGCTTACCTCAATCGTCAATATTCCACCATCGCCATGGTCGGCGTCGTCGTCGGCCTGATCCTGGGCTTCCGCCTGGGGCTGCATGTGGCGATCGGTTATGTCATCGGCGCGGTCCTGTCGGGCGCGGCCGGTTATGTCGGCATGAACGTGTCGGTGCGCGCCAATGTCCGCACCACCGAAGCGGCCCGCTCCGGCGGTTTGGCTCCGGCTTTGGAAGTTGCGTTCAAGTCGGGTGCCATCACCGGCATGCTGGTGGTCGGCCTGGGTCTGCTGGGGGTGGCAGGCTATTACATCGCTTTGAAGAGCATGGGCTTTGAAAGCCGCCAGTTGGTCGAGGGCTTGGTGGCCCTGTCCTTTGGCGCGTCGCTGATTTCCATCTTCGCCCGTCTGGGCGGCGGCATCTTCACCAAGGGCGCTGACGTCGGCGCCGATCTGGTGGGCAAGGTCGAAGCCGGCATCCCGGAAGATGATCCGCGCAATCCCGCCGTGATCGCCGACAATGTGGGCGACAATGTGGGCGATTGCGCCGGTATGGCCGCCGATCTGTTTGAAACCTATGCGGTGACCATTGTGGCCACCATGCTGTTGGCCTCCATCTTCTTTTCGGGTCCTGATCAGGACAAGCTGATGGTCTTCCCGCTGCTGATCGGCGGGGTTTGCATCGTCACTTCGGTTATCGGCACCTTCTTCGTCCGCCTGGACAGCTCCAACAAGATCATGAAGGCCCTTTATAAGGGGCTGATCGCCACCGGCCTTTTGTCGCTGGTGGCCATTGCCGGGGTGTCCAGCCTGCTGTTCGGCGGCTTTGACGTCAGCTTTACCCCGGTGACCGGCGGTGCGCCGATCACCGTCAAGGCTCTGTTCCTGTGCTCGGTGGCGGGTTTGGTGATTACCGGCCTGTTGGTCTGGATCACCGAATATTACACCGGCACCGATTATCGCCCGGTGCGCAGCGTCGCCCAGGCATCGACCACCGGTCACGGCACCAACGTCATTCAGGGTCTGGCCGTGTCGATGGAAGCCACCGCGCTGCCGGTTTTGGTGATTTCGGTCGGCATCATCATCACCTATATGCTGGCCGGTCTGTTCGGCATCGCCATCGCCGCCACCACCATGCTGGCTCTGGCGGGGATCATCGTGGCGCTGGACGCCTACGGCCCCATCACCGACAACGCCGGCGGCATTGCCGAGATGGCCGAGCTGCCCGCCGCCGTGCGCGACGTGACCGACCCGCTGGACGCCGTGGGCAACACCACCAAGGCCGTCACCAAGGGCTATGCCATCGGCTCGG
>JASLCK010000382.1 GCA_030151865.1 Rhodospirillaceae bacterium
ATCGTGATACATGCCCAACGCCACGTCATAAGCGGCGCGGGCGCGGGCATGGAACATGGTATCGGCGGGCAGCGGGCCAAAGGCGTCCACCCCCTGGCGGCGCAGTTCCTCGACCGCCGGGGCGACGATGTCCAGATCCTGGCGCCCCATGGCCCCGCCTTCCCCCGCATGGGGGTTAAGACCGGCCACGGCCAGACGCGGATTGGCGATCTTGAAATCCCGGCGCAGGGCGGCTGCGGTAATCAGCCCGGTTTCGACGATTTCCTCCACCGTCAGGTGGGTAATGGCCTCTTGCAGCGACAGGTGAATGGTCACCGGAACCACCCGCAATTGCGGACTGGCCAGCAGCATCACCACCCGCTTTACCCCCGCCAGGGCCGCCAGAAATTCGGTATGGCCGGGAAACGCGAACCCGGCATCGTACAGCACACCCTTATGGATCGGATTGGTGACCACGGCGGCGGCGCGGCCCGCCTGGGTCAACGACACAGCTTCCTGGATCGAGGCAATCACGGCTGCGGCGTTACGGCCATCGGGGGTGCCGGGACGCGAGGGCGTTGCCAGGGGGCGATGCAGCACCGGCAATGCACTGGGGAACACATCCCCCGCCTGTTCCGGGTGGTCGATCACCGCCAACGGCACATCCCAACCCAAGCCGTGGGTCAGGGCTGACAGACGGTCGGCGTCATCGATAAGGAAAAAAGGCCGGTCCAGGGCTGGACCGGCTTTTTCCATCAGGTTTTTCCAACAGGCCAGGGCGATTTCGCCGCCGATCCCTGCCGGTTCCCCCATCGTGAGGGCCAGGGGCGCGAGACCGGCCATGTCAGATGCGGATCTCGACAAAGGCGGCGCGGCGCAGATCGCGCATATAACGCTGGGCCCCCAGATTGACCCGCTCGTCTTCCAGCTTTTGGCGGATATCATCGCGCGACGGCAGCCCGCCCTTGGGCTCGGTCCGGCCGCAAACCAGGAAATAGCGGCGCACATTGTCCTGCACCAAAGCCTTGCTCAATTGGCCGGGCTTCAGGTTATCGGTCATCGCGGAGATTTCGGCGGGCAACTGGCTGGGCATGGTCTTGCCCGGATGGGTCCAGTCGGCGGCGGGAACGTGCTTGACCTTCTTTTCCACCTCATCGCAACCGGAAACCCCGGCCAGACTTTCTTCGAAGGCTTTGGCCTGGGCTTCACGCTCGGCCATGGTGGCGCTGGGCAGCGCGTTCAGAAACACCTGGGCCATATCCAGGGTCGGCTCGGTCTGGGTGACCTGACCGGCAATGCGCTTATCGCGCAGCAGCAGAATGTGATAGCCGTCCGACAGGTGCAACGGCTGGGTGGTCTGACCGGGCTGCAAGGCAGACAACGCCGTCATCAGTTCGTCGTCCATCATGCCCTGGGTCACCCAGCCCAGATCGCCGCCCGAGGCCGCACCGCTCTGGCTGAACTGACGCGCCAACGACGAGAACGGCGCCCCCTGGCGCATCTGGTCCAGCAGGCGCACGGCCAGGGATTGTACTTCCGCTTCCTTGGACGGGTCTTCGACCCCCAGGAAGATTTCAGCGGCCAGATATTCCGGCTTGCCCAGATTTTCCTTCAAGGTTTCCAGGCGGGTATCGATCTCTTCCTCACCGATGCGGACGTTAGGCACCAATTCGCGGCGCACCACGCGGACCCAGGCCAGTTCGGCCTTGACCTGCTGACGCAGGGTTTCCGGATCGATGCCCTTGTTCTTCAGAAACGGAATCATCGCCCCGCGCGGCATATTGTTCTGCCGTTCGATGGTGTTGATGCCGTTCATGATTTCGTTGGCAGAGATGTTCACCTTCTGCTTCGCCGCTTCCTGCAATTGCAGGCGTTCGTCGATCAGGCGACGCATCACCTGGCCGACGATGCGTTGCTTGCTTTCCTGCGTATCGGGCAGGTTCGACGACAAAATGACCATGCGCATGCGCGCATCCAGGTCATGCAGGGTGATCACTTCTTCGTTGACGACGGCAGCGACCCGTTCGGTCTGCGCCGAGGCCGGAGCCGCCAGCGCACCCAACAAGGCCAGAGAGGCCAGCAAGGCGCCGCGCAAGAAAGGAACCAGCTTGATCATCAGAACATGTCCACCGGAAATTCGGTCAGGCTTTTGAAGACAATGCGGAACATCAGGTAATGCCCCGCCGAGAAAGTCTTGACGGTTGTATGTTTGACGCCGGCATCGCCGGAGATCAACAGACATTCGTCCTCGTACGTCAAAGTGCCGCCGCTTTGCAGCGGCCCGGCATCGGATCCCAGCGCTTCCGTGTTGTAGGCCGCCACCTTCCAGTAGCGGTTGACCTGCGACGAAACGTTGGTCACCAACTGTTCGCGGGCATTGAACACACTGGTTGGGCTCAACTTGTCATAGAAGACATAGGATGTCGAAACCCGGAACGGCAACGGCCCCACGGTGGTGTTCAACTCACTGCGACGCAGGGTAAAGCTGTCCTTGTCCAGGCGATAGTGATAGCCCACTATCAGGTTGCTGGACGGCTGGGTGGAGACGCGCCCGACGATATCCGACAGATAACCATCCCAACCGGTCCCTTCCGGCGCGACCTGATCCTTATGCTGGCGATAACCCTGGCCCATGGCCACATCCACCACCTGAAGGCCGCGGTTCATCACCGAATATTGCCCGCCATAGGCCACCGACGGCCCGCTGGGCACCAGATCATAGCCCGAGAACGGATTGGCGCTGAACAGGTTGGTGTCGTCCAACTCGAAGTCCTGGCTGTCCTCGTTGGGAATACGGACCGAATTGCCGCCATAGGGGGCGATGTTGGTCACCACGATGGGGGTAACGGTCTGCGAACTGTGTTCGCCGATTTTGGCGAAGGGATAGCGCCAGTCCATGGTCATTTGCGGGATCACGCGACCAGTGCTGACCACTTCAGAATCCGGCAGTCCGACCACATGGTCGCTGTTGTAAGCGTCGGCGCGCAGACGGGCCGAGAAATTATAGACCTCGCCGTCATTGGCCGTATAAGGCAGATGCCAGGCAGTTTCAGTGTTAATGCGGCGGCTGCTTACCCCTTGAATGCGGGTGATGGCGGCAGCGCGGCTGTCAAAGGTCCAGTAAGCGCCATGGGACGACGGGTCGCCGACATAGTTATAATTGACCAGCGGGAACACCGTCGGCGATTTGCCGGGCAAAATCGCCCCCGACGGATAAACCGGCGAGGTCAGGCTTTGAAACGAATAGGCCTCGATCGAGGCGTAATTCTTTTCGCCGAAACCTTCCAGGTAAGGACGGGTGGTCAGGAACGGCTTGGTGTTATGAAAGCCGTAGGTTTCCAGATAGTCCTTGGTGGCAGCGCGCTGCACGGTATAACCGGCGCGCCAAGTCTCGTTCAGGCTGAACTGGCCGGCGGCATCAATATTCCAACCGATGGTGTCGGTACCCGCCACGCCCGAGGCCGGCTGATTGACGATGCTGCCCGAGGTTTTGGTCTCGCCGCTCGCCCCTCGCCAGCGGTGGGTGGCGGCCAGCATGGTCCCTTCCTTGGTGGTGTACATCGGCGACCAGGTAATGTCCTGGGTATCGTCAATCACCTGGAAATAAGGCACACGCACGCCGGTACCGACGATCTGATTGTTAATCACGCCGGGGGCCAGAAAACCGCTTTTGCGCTTCACCGTCGGGTCGGCGTGGGAAAAATAAGGCGTATAGAGAACCGGCACGCCTTCGATATTCAGCCAGGCATCGTCATATTCGACCAGATGCTTGTCCATATCATGGGTGATGCGCTTGGCCTTGACGTCCCACAAGGGCGTTTCATCGGGATGTTCGGCGCAGGCCTGACAGGCGGTATAGACGCCCTTGTCGAACACGGTGCGCTGACCGTTGCGCCGCGCCTTCAGGGCCGCCAGACGGGAATCGTCGATCATCAGCACACGGATGCCTTCGATCACGCCGCTGCGCAGATCACCGGTCAATTCCATGTAATCGGCGAAATGCACCTGCCCGTCGATGTCGGTCAGGCTGACATTGCCGCTGGCAATCACCACGTCCTGCTTCAGATTGTAAGACAGGTTGTCGGCCAGCAGGATACGCCCGCCCTGATCGATTTCCACATGACCGCTGGCGGTCACGGTGTTGAGATCGCGGTCTTGCTGGATCTGATCGGCGACGATCAAAGCGGGCTGGTCTTCTGGGCGGGTGCTCGAGCCCTTGCCCTTTTTGGCACGCAGCGTCATACCGGAATCGCTATCGGCTGCGACGGCGGCCCCCAGCGGCACGGCGGCCAGGGCAATCAGGGCAAAACCGGAAACAGTGGCGGCAAGCAGGCGGCGCACGGCGGGCAATCCTCCCCTAAACCCGAGCGCGAGGCTTGTTGCGCCCCGGCATGGAAATGGATGGCTTCACCAGAACCCAGGCGCTAATCACGGCGGGGATCAGGGGGGCGATATAGATCAGGGGCACCAGCATCAGATTACGGGTTGCCAGATTGGACACCCCCAGCGCCATGGCCTGGATGACCACCATCAGCCCGATCGCCAGAATCAGCCGGTCACTCTGGCCGCGCCGGTTGAACAACCCGGCCAACAGACAGACCGACGCCAGCAAGGCGAACGAGAAATGATATAAAGGCGACGCCAATCTTTGATGCCCCTCGACACGGAACTGGCGGAAATTGACAGCCCCCACCTCGGCTTCGGTAACACGGAACAGTTCAGCCGTCGAGCGTTCACGGGCATCGCGGGTGCGATCACCGTCCTGATCGTTCGAGTCTGAAAATTCCATCGCATAATTGTCGAAATATAGCAACGACAGGCGATTGGATCCGTCCACCACCTGTTGGCGGGTGCCGTTGACCAAAAGCACTTTGGGCGATCCGTTTTCACTTTGCAGCAAAGCGCCGCGTTCGGCCAGGATGGTGACGGCCTTGCCCTTTTGCCGGGTGTCATGCACCACGATGTCGCGCAACTGCCCATCGGGGGTGCGCGCCTGGACATAAACGGTCAGACCCCGCCCGACATTGTTGAAGATGCCTTCCTGCAACAAAACGCTGGTGGCGCTTGAACGCAACTGCCACTGCAATTCGTGAAAAGCTTGCACCGTCGCCGGGATCACCCAGACGTTCAGCCACAAACCGATGACGAAATTGATGCCAGCCAGGATCAGGGCCGGACGGGCAAGCATCCAATGGCTCAAGCCCGCGGCACGCAACACCACCAGTTCGCGGTCGGAAATCAGCTTGTTATAGGTGAACAGCACTACGGAGAACAAAGCCACCGGCAGGATCACCGTCAGAAAGTTGGGGATCACCAGCATGGTCAGCTTCAGGAAAACCCAGACCGACGCGCCCTTGTTCACCGTCATTTCGACGAAGCGCAAGGATTGGGTCAGCCATAGGATGCAGGTCAGCCCAATGGTGACAAGCACCATGCCGACGCCCAGTTGCCGCAGGATGTAACGTACGATTCCCAACATTTGGGGCGGATTATGACCGCGCCGCGATGGGTTGAACAGCGCAAACAATCGGCTTTGGCATTTTTCGCGACACTTTAAGATAAATGCAGAGATATCAGCGTATTGAACCTCCTCCACGCCCTGCCCGCCATGGCCGGAACCCTCCAAGCGCCCCCTTCACCCAAGGGACGGGCGGGGATATGATCCGCCGCGTTGAAAGCGCCAGGCCGCGCCCCAACCTGTTCAATATCCCCTCCCTCAGCCGGAGCCCGCCACACCGTGCCCCACCCCACCCCCTCCGACAGCCCCATCGCCATTTTGTGGATTCGCCGTGATTTGCGGCTGGCCGACAATCCGGCGCTGCGGGAAGCGATCCAGGATGGACGGCGGGTTCTGCCGGTGTTCATCTGGGACGACAGTACGCAAAACGACACCGGACGCCCCATAGGCGCGGCGTCGCGCTGGTGGCTGCATCATTCGCTGACGGCACTCGGCCGCGCCTATGCCCGGCTGGGTGTCACCCTGCTGTTGCGCCAAGGACGGCCCGAGCAGATCTTGCCTGATCTGGCGACCCGCATTGGGGCCGAGGCAGTGCTGTGGAACAGCCCCGTCACACCGCCGTCGCTGGCCCAAGACCGCGCTGTCACTGCCGCCTTGCGGGAACTTGGCGTGCGGGTGCAGCGCTTCAACGCCGGGCTGCTGTTCGCCCCTTCGCAAGTCCGCACCAAGGACGGCCAGCCGTTTCGTGTGTTCACCCCGTTCTGGCGGGCCTGCCTGTCCCTGCCCGAGCCCGACCGCCCACTCTGCGCCCCCACCCACTTGACCGGCCCGGTCGATCTCGCCCCACTGGGCGGCGAGGATTTGGCCGATTGGAACCTGCTGCCCAGCAAGCCCGACTGGTCGGGCGGCATGACCGAGGCCTGGACACCGGGCGAGGACGCCGCCCGCGCCCGCCTAATCGATTTTATCGACGGGGGCATGGAGGATTACCAGAAACGCCGCGACCTGCCCGGCCAGGACGGCACCTCGCGCCTGTCGGCCCATCTCAGCTTTGGCGAAATCAGCCCACGCCAGGTCTGGCACGGCGCCCGCGCCGCCGGGTCCAATCCGGCCGAAGGCTTCCTGCGGGAAGTGGGCTGGCGGGAATTCGCTTATCACAGCTTGCTGACCTGCCCCGATCTGGCCACCCACCCCCAACGCCCGGAATTCGCCGCCTTTCCCTGGCGCGACGATCCAGACGGCTGGCAGGCCTTCATCCGGGGCCGCACCGGCTATCCCATCGTCGATGCGGGCATGCGGCAATTGTGGGAAACCGGCTGGATGCACAACCGTGTGCGGATGATTGTCGCGTCTTTCCTGGTCAAGGACCTGCTGATCCCCTGGCAAGACGGCGAACAATGGTTCTGGGACACCCTGGTGGACGCCGACCCCGCCTGCAATCCCTGCGGCTGGCAATGGGTGGCGGGCTGCGGCATCGACGCAGCGCCCTATTTCCGCATCTTCAATCCGGTGCTGCAAAGCCGCAAATTCGACCCCACCGGCGATTACATCCGCCGCTGGGTGCCGGAACTGACCCGCCTGCCCAACGATCAGATCCATGCCCCGTGGGAGATCCCGGCCATGGAACTATCCTTGTCGGGCGTGCGCCTGGGCCGCGACTACCCCGCCCCCATCTTGGACCACTCCCCCGCCCGCGACCGCGCCCAGACGGCGCTGAAAACCATCGGCAAAAATGAAGCACCTCAGAACTCATCAACAAGGCCGTCTCAGTAGGTATTCTGGAGCCAAATACCGCCGCGCTCATTTCGCCCCTTGAAAATCAGGCTGCCCAGCGCACAAAGCGCTTCTGAACGGCCTCCTATAACGGCCCCACATAACTAACGGTAGCAGTCATCTTAACTCGCTTTTCAACACCACCCAGAGACTTCACCACAAGGTAAACACCATTTGGGTTAAGATGAATATAATTATGATCCCATTCTACCCCTGTAAAATTAACAAGATTATTTGGCCACACCATAATTTCATTTGTTGTTTTAGCAAACACCACTCCATCTGGCTTTACTTGATTACGATCCTTATAAACAACCCCCTCAAACATCAAGCCACCATCCGCCTGATTTCCATGTATGAAAAATGTCTTATTCCAGTCAATAAACAAATCATTATCTGATTTATTAATTATTTTTATACGATAACCAGAACATCCATAATACTTCATTCCTCCAGATATTTTCCTACCGCACTCTGAGTACTGTATAGATGCTGAAAAATCAGCTTCATCAACGGATGAATTTTCATATCCGAATTTATAATCTTCTATTCTCGGAGGATTAGAAGTGACACACCCAGACAAAAGGGAACACAAAGAAAATATTACAGCTTTTCGCATTCCACACCCCAACACTTAACAAGCAAAACAACATATTGCCAAAAAACATACAACCAATAACACATTTTTTTAAACGAGAAACTACCTACTCATAAAATTGCAAACCGCCCGACAAGACCCTTGACCCGCCGGGCCGCAAACAGGAAACTGCCACCCTTCCCAGGGTGGGCCTGTAGCTCAATGGTTAGAGCTGACCGCTCATAACGGTCTGGTTGGGGGTTCGAGTCCCTCCGGGCCCACCAATTTCCCAAAAAACCCGCACAGGGCTTGGAATAAACAACCAAGGCTGACCTCAATGCCCCTTGGCCTCCTTGGGCGGCCATTGGCCTTCATCCATGAGCTTTTTAATCTCATGCACGTTGGGGGCGGCCCCTGCGGCCAGCAGGGCCTTGACCATGGGCAGGTTCAAGCGCAGCACCGCGACCATCAAGGGCGTCGGCTACTCGACCAAGGATGACCTGTCGCAACTGGGCAAGAAGGTGTTCAAGGCGCTGAAACTGGTGTTCGAAGACGTGCCGGATGCAGCCAAAGGGGCGAAGACCACAAACGCCTGCTGAGTATCAGGCCACCGTCGTCCAAGGACTTGCCGAGGTTCGTGGCCTTTATGGCACCGGCCGTGGCAGGACGGTCGCGAGAAGGGCATTTATCCTCGCCATGCGCGGCTTGCCGTCGGTGCTGCCAATGCGCTGGTGACATTCGTGTTCGAGACCCACCTCGATACACCAACCGCCGTCGCCGCCGAATAGACCACCTATTTTTGTCTCAATGACGCCTCCATCGTGGGTATGAGGATTTCCCTGGCGAAATCCCCCATTCGCACGACTGCGGAGCCATCCTTCGAGTTCCAATACCTGCTGGCCTGGAGTCGCTTAAGCATCTCCCGCCAGCGGCCCCCGTCACCTGGCGGGGGATAGGG
>JASLCK010000391.1 GCA_030151865.1 Rhodospirillaceae bacterium
TGGACCGCTGCAAGGAACCGGGAGCTTTGGGCGAGCCCTTGTATCAGGATGTGGTGACCGCCCTGCACGAAGCCCGCATGGATGGCCGCCGCCCCGCTGCGGTGGATCCGCTGGTGATTGGCGGGCGTTATGGCCTGGCGTCAAAGGAATTCACCCCGGCCATGGTTAAGGCGGTGTATGACGCCCTTCGCCAAGACAAGCCGAAACGTCACTTTACCGTCGGCATTAATGACGATGTCTCCGGTCTGTCGCTTGCCATTGACGAAAGCTTCTCGCTGCACACCCCCAATGTAAAACATGCCATCTTTTATGGCTTGGGCGCGGACGGCACGGTGGGGGCCAACAAGAATTCCATCAAGATCATCGCTGATCACACCGACCAATATGCCCAAGGCTATTTCGTCTATGATTCCAAGAAGTCGGGCGCGGTCACGGTGTCGCATCTGCGCTTTGGTCCCAACCCGATCCAATCGGCCTATCTGGTGCGCGAGGCGGAGTTTATCGCCTGTCACCATTTCGTTTTCCTAGACAAGCTTGATGTGCTGGATCATGCCGCCCCGGGTGCCACGTTCCTGCTGAATGCCCCCTATGGCAAGGACGAGGTGTGGGATCAGCTTAGCCGCCCAGTGCAGGAACAGATCATCGAAAAGGGGCTGAAGTTCTATGTCATCGACGCCCGCAAGGTCGCCCTGGCGGCAGACATGGGTGGGCGCATCAACACTATCATGCAGACCTGTTACTTTGCCCTGACCGACGTTTTGCCGACCGATCAGGCCATCACCTATATCAAAAAGGCCATCGACAAGACCTATGGCCGCAAGAGCAAAAAGCTGATCGAAAAGAACTATGCCGCCGTCGATATGGCCTTGGCCCATCTGGAACGGGTCGATGTTCCCGCCAGCGTGACGGCAACCCGCGATCTGCCGCCCATCGTGCCCGACGATGCCCCCGATTTCGTCAAAAAGGTCACGGCAATGATGCTGGCGGGCAAAGGCGATCTGCTGCCGGTTTCGGCCTTTCCGGTGGATGGCACCTGGCCGGTGGGCACGTCGCGGTTTGAAAAGCGCAACATCGCCGACGAAATCCCGGTTTGGGAAACGACGCTGTGCATTCAATGCAATAAGTGCGTGATGGTTTGCCCCCATTCGGCCATCCGCGCCAAGGCCGTACAGCCGAACGGTCTGAACAACGCACCACCGACCCTGAAATCCATGCCTTATAAGGGGGTGGAAGCCAAGGGCGGCACCTATCTTCTGCAAGTCGCACCCGAGGATTGCACCGGCTGCACCCTGTGCGTCAAGGTCTGCCCTGGCCACGACAAGGCCAATCCCGACCATATCGCCCTGGCCATGTCTGCCAAAGGTCCGCTGGTGGAAACGGAACGCCAGAATTTCAATTACTTCCTGTCGCTGCCCGACATCGACAAGGCCGATTTGCGTATCACCATGAAGTCGGCGCAGTTGATCAAGCCGCTGTTCGAATTCTCTGGTGCCTGCCTGGGCTGTGGCGAAACCCCTTACCTGAAGAGCATTACACAACTGTTCGGCGACCGCGCCTATATCGCCAACGCCACCGGCTGTTCGTCGATCTTTGGCGGCAATCTGCCGACCACGCCCTATACCACCGACGCCCATGGGCGCGGCCCGGCCTGGGCCAATTCCCTGTTCGAGGACAACGCTGAATTCGGCATGGGCTTCCGCCTCGCCCTCGACCAGCACAGCCATCATGCCAAGCGCTTGCTGAAGGAACTGTCGGACAAACTGCCCGAACCGCTGGTCAACGCCATCCTTTCAACCCCACAGGACAATGACGCCGCCGTACGCGATCAGCGGCAACGGGTGCAGGATCTGAAAGCCCTGCTGGCCGCCCTGCCCGGCACCGAACCCAAGCGGTTGGCCGAACTGGCGGATTATCTGGTGGAAAAGGTGGTGTGGATCGTCGGCGGCGACGGCTGGGCCTATGACATCGGCTATGGCGGGTTGGACCATGTGCTGGCGTCGGGCCGCAACGTCAACATCCTGGTCTTGGATACCGAGGTTTATTCCAACACCGGCGGGCAGCAATCCAAGGCCACCCCCTTGGGGGCGCAAGCCAAGTTCGCCAATTCCGGCAAGGAACGCCCCAAAAAGGATTTGGGCCTGATCGCCCTGTCTTATGGCAATGTCTATGTCGCTTCGGTCGCCTTTGGGGCCAAGGATGCCCAGACCATCAAAGCCTTGCAGGAAGCCGCGTCCTATGACGGCGTATCCATCGTCATCGGCTATGCCCATTGCATCGCCCATGGCTATGAGTTGGCGGCTGGCCTTGACCAGCAAAAGGCGGCGGTGCAGGCCGGATATTGGCCGCTCTACCGCTATGACCCGCGCAAAGCGGTTCTGGAACTGGACGAAGACAAGCCCAGCCTGGACCTGACCGAGTTCATGTCCCATGAAAACCGCTTCCGCATTGTCGAACAACACGATGCGGACCACTATCACCACATGCTGGAAGCCGCCAATGCCGACGTCAAACGCCGCTTCGAAATACTGAAACGGCTAGCCGCCGGGCCAGCGGCAGAGTAACGTGACAGACAAGCCGCCCGGTTTGGGCCGGGCGGCTTTTTCTTTGCGGGCCAAAAGGGGAATACCATGACGGGCGGGGCCGCCAGCTTTCCGGAAGTCGTTTTTCTGCGCCGTGGCGACGGCACCGGCTATGGCTTCTTCTATCATGGCGCGGCCGATTTTCTGCACGCCGCCAACAGCTTTTCCGGCCCTGTGCTGCGGTCCTTCGACGGCGAGCCGATGCCCGGCCAACCCGATCCGCAAGATCATCTGAAGACCGCCATTTCGACCTTTATCGGTCAGGCCTTTGATCGGGCCGTCCCGGAAGAAGTGGGGGCCGAGGGCGTGTCGCGCGCGGTGGCTGCCGCCATCCGTCAGGTATTTAAAGGCCCGATCCCCCGCGTCGTGCTGATCGAACGCAAGGACGGCAAACTGGCGGTACGCCCTGGTATCGAATTCATGAAACATCCCGGTCACCCTCTGGCCGTGGTGGTAGATGCCGACGCCCATGGCGGCGAGGCCCGCTTCTTCAAAACGCCCGAGGATTATCGCAAGGTCGGGGAAACCCCCGCCAACGCCCGCTGCTGGTTGCCGCAGATCGTTTACCGCCTCTATGCCAAAACCTCGTCGGTGGTGGCGGGCAAGCCGGTGGTGGACCGGGCGTCGGGCAAAACCAGCGTCGAATTTCGGGCCATCACCTTCGGCATGAAGGCGCCGCTGGTGGAACGCCAGGGTTAAAAGACCTCTGCCTATCAGGTACAAAAAAACCGCGTCAGAATTACCCTGACGCGGTTTTTCAGTTTTGGGGAATTCACCTTGGCCTGCGCTAAGGCACCTGCCTTAGGCCAGAAAATCCACCATCGTTCCCCGCCCGGCGGGCGGCGTCGGCAGCGACTGGGCGTTGGTGCTCTTGGCCAACAGGCCAACGACAGCTTGTTCCGCTTCGGCGGTTTGCTTCAAGCCAGCCAGGGCAATTTGCATGTTACCTTGCAAAGAGATGGCGGCCGCAGCAGTACTGGTCACGTCCATAATGGACCTTCCTTCCAACCTTCTTTCTGAAGGTATTTGCAGGATACGTGTCCTACCCCCTGTCAAGCAAGGATTTTATCCACACAGGACTTCGGGTGTTTTTTTCGATTTATCAATAACTTCCGGCGTCAGGGCGGTCTGTTCCGGGGCCAGCGGCGTAAAGCCCAGGAAGGTCATGTCGTCGCGGCGATTTTCGGCCCCCCGATAATCCGACAGGATCATGAAGATACGGTGCATCTGTTCATGCATCGGCAGGGACAGACCGTCCTGCAATGCCTCGATCAGCCGCTTGCGGCCAAACAAGCGACGCTGCGGCCCGCCCACCTGATCGGTGACACCATCGGTGGCCAGATAGAACGACATGCCCGGACGCAAATCCAAGGTATGGTTGGTAAAGACGAAATCGGCCCGCGACGTGCGATAGCCCAGACTGTGGCGATCCCCCTTGATCTCGCACAACAGCCCGTCCTGGGAATAAAGCAACGGGATATTGGCCCCCGCATAGGTCAGCGAGCCGCGTTCGTTGTCGATCAAACAAATGGCGGCATCCAGGCCATCATCGGACCCGACCGAATTGACGATGTCGTAATGGTCCTGACGCAGCGAGGTTTTGATCAGCCGGTTCAGCAATTGCAGGATCATCGCCGGGTCATCATGGCAATGTTCGTGCAGAATGCGGTCCAAGACCGACGCAACGATGGCAGTCATGAAAGCGCCCGGCACGCCGTGGCCGGTACAATCCATCACCGCGATGATGCAGCGTTCGCCAAAACGGCCAATCCAATAGAAGTCGCCACCCACCACGTCGCGCGGGGCCCAGCCCATGGCGATATCGTGGACAAAGCCGTCCAGAGACGCATTGTCCGGCAACAGCGAGGTCTGGATGCGGCTGGCATAGCGGATGCTTTCGTTGATGCGGCGGTTGACCTTGTTCAGTTCCGCATGCGCTTCGTTCAACTGGGCCAGGGCGCGTTCCACCCCATCCTTCTCGCGGGCCAACTCGGTGGTCCGGTCCTGCACCCGCTGTTCCAGGGTACGGGCCAGTTCGGTCAATTCCTGCTGGGCGGCGTCGCGGCCGTCCAGACCGTCCTGAAAAGCGGTCAGCAAATCATTGGTGGTGTGCGCCAACTGGCCGAACTCGTCGTCCTCATGCCCCTTGGGCACGCTCAACACACCCTTTGCCGGGTTATGCGGATCGATCCGGCCAATGGCGCTTTGCAGCAGCAAGATAGGCTTGGTGATCATGCCATAGAACACCAGGACGAACAGGACCGACACCCCGACGACGCGGGCAAAAGCAGCGGCCACCGTGGTCCAGGCGCGATCCAAAAAGCTGGAGGCAGCGGTTCGCGGGTCCAACGACACAACAATCTCGCCCACGGTCTCTTCCGACCCATCGACGGAGCGACGGATCAGCGGGCGCTGATATTCGGTGTAGCCAGCAAACAATCGATCGGCTAACCAAGCCAGGGGGGTGTCGGTCGCCGGGCGTTCCCGGTGAGCCATGACATTGCCGAAATTATCGCGCAAGGTCGCTGACCGGATGGACTGATATTGGAAGATGCCGCCGATCAGATCGCGCCCCAACTCCTGGTTCATCTGGAACGCCGCTTCGGTTGCCGATCCGTTGACCATCGACAGCACCTGCTGTGTCGTGGCCGAAAGGTTTTTGCGTTCGCCGTGCAGATCTGTCACCAGCTCGATCGCCGCCGACACCACCCCCACCAGCAAAGCAATGACAATGATCGCCCGCGCCTGCTTGAACACAAGACCGCGCAAGGCCGGCGCGCCTGCCGCCCGCCGCTGATCGACCATCTGCTTACTCCTTTATGACCCGGCACCTATTCCCAAGGTAATGCCCTGGAAACGACGAATCCAACGAATTTAGAACAATGTTGTATCTCTGGTCAGCATCCCCACTCCCTCTTGTGCGCCGCGATTGCGGCGATCCGGCCGGACTGTTACAGTGCTGCGCGGTATCGATGCTAAGGCACCAAGGCCCTGTCGTGGGCGGGCCGAAGGCGCGGGGGATGGCATGCTTGCTGAAGAATATTTGAGCTTCAAAAGGGTGCTGGAGCAGAAAGGAATCATCTTTTCCTTCAGCGGCTATGTGTCGGAGGGCATTCTGTTTGCCCTGGGCGACGCCTTGAAGCAAAAGATGGCCCTGGAAGAAACCGACACCAACACCACCAAGAAGGTGTTTTCGGTCTTTGTCGAACAGGTGCAAAACATCATCCGTTATTCCGCCGACCGGGTTTCCGGCGATATCGGGCGTCCCATCGAACTCAGTTCGGGGATGATCGCCGTCGGTCAGGAGCAAGGGAAGTTCTTTGTCATCTGCGCCAACAAGGTGCGAAGCGAGGACCGCGACCGTCTGAAGGAACGGCTGGAGCATCTCCAGACCCTCGATAAGGACGGTATCAAGGCTTATTACAAAGAAAAACTAAGGGAAGAACCTGAAGCAGAAAGCAAAGGGGCCAGCATCGGCCTGATCGAAATCGCCCGCCGCGCCAGCGCGCCGATCGTTTTCGACTTCATGCAGGTGGACGACGCCTATGCCTTCTTCTGCCTCAAGGCCTACATCTGAGACTGACACCCACATGGACACCATATCCATCACCGCCACCGAGCGTTCGCCCGAAGTCCACTTTGACTTTGCCGCGCACCACATGACCCTGAAGGGCGAATCCTATCCCGAGGATGTCGCAGCCTTCTATGGCCCGCTTGTGGCCGCGCTGGACGGCTGGCTGGCCACACAAAAAGATTCCGCCCTGACCTTCGACATCGAACTGGTCTATTTCAATTCCAGCAGCGCCAAAGCGCTGATGAACATTCTCATGCTGCTGGAAAAGACCGGATCGGCAGGCAACAAAGTTGTGATCAATTGGCGTTACAGCGCTGATGACGACACCATGCAGGAATTCGGCGAAGACTTTGCCGAAGACCTGGAGCATGTGACCTTCAACCTGTGCGCCATCGAGGCCGCATGACCCCTAGAACCGTCACGGCATAAAGGCTTTCCGGATGGCGACCCCGACCTTCACCCTCTTCGACAATGAAGAGAAAGTGATTGAAGCCGGCCTGCAATTGGCCGCGCAGTTGGAGGACGCGCCACCGGAAATCCGCGACGGTGTCGCCTCGCTGGTGGACGCCTATCGTAAAAGCACCCGCGAACAGCGCCGTCTGGTGCGTTTCAGCGACCGTCTGCAAGAACAGGTTTCCGCCGTTAATCAGGAGCTTCAGCGTAAGAAGGAAGAGGCCGAACTGGCCCTGACCCGCCTGAAGGAAGCCCAGGAAAATCTGTTGCAGGCGGAGAAGCTGGCATCGCTGGGGGCCCTGGTGGCGGGCGTCTCGCACGAGATCAACACACCGGTCGGCATTGCCTTGGCCTCGGCATCCCATCTGTCAGAAACCACCGCCGCCATCAAAGCCCTGTTCGACGCAGGCGCCATCCGCAAAAGCGATTTTCAGGATTACATCGGCACCGCGAGCGAAGCTGCCGGGCTGATTTTGTCCAACTGCAACCGCGCCGCCGAACTGATCAACAGCTTCAAGCAAGTTGCGGTTGATCAGACCAGCGCCGAGCGCCGCCGCTTTGGCCTGGACGCTTATCTGCATGAAGTTTTACGCAGCCTGTCGCCCAAGCTGCGTCAGGCAGGCGTCGATGTCAGCGTGCAATGCCCGACCGCCCTCGAAGTGGATTCCTATCCCGGCGCCCTGTCCCAGGTTCTGACCAATTTCGTCATGAACTCGATCATTCATGGCTTTGACGACGGACGGCGCGGCCATATCCGCATTACAGTCGATCAGTCTGGCGAAGATCAGGTGGACCTGACCTATCAGGATGACGGCAAGGGCATGCCCGACGCCATCCGCCAGCGCATTTTCGATCCCTTTTTCACCACCAAACGCGGTTCGGGCGGAAATGGGTTGGGAATGCACATCGTCTTCAATATTGTGACTGGAACGCTGCGCGGGCAAATTAACGTAGAAAGCGAAGAAGGCGGGGGAACCAAATTTCTTGTATCCTTCCCACGGATCGCACCGCGCGATGACAGCAGCAGCGACAATGTGGATTAATCGGCGTCTGGCGGGACGCATCGGCAACAGGCTTGGGGGATAAGGTGGCCGACGACGACGATCTCCTGTTTGGAGAGGACGAGGACAAGCCTGCGACAGGCCGGTCCGCGACCGAGCCTGTCGATTATCTGGACCCCTGGGCAATCCTGGTGGTGGACGACGACGATCAAGTCCACGCCATGACCAATCTTTTGCTGCGCAAATTCGTCTTTGCCGGACGCGGTGTCGAACTCTTAAGCGCCCGTTCCGCCGCCGAAGCCAAGGGGATTTTGGAACAACGCCCCGACATCGCCATCATCCTTTTGGACGTGGTGATGGAAAGCGAGGATGCCGGTCTGCGTCTGGTCCGCATCATCCGCGAGGACATGGGCAATCGC
>JASLCK010000418.1 GCA_030151865.1 Rhodospirillaceae bacterium
CGTTCAAACGGAAACAGCTCTCGTTAATGCCTCTGGCGGCGGCGCCTCCGGCGCCAGCTAGGCTCAAGTGCCGCTCGGGCTTGTCGCGTTTTCTGTTCTGACTTCGTCTGAACGAAAAACGCCCTAGCGACCCTGGGCGTTTTGCAACGCCCGCAACACCTGGCGCACGCAATCTTCGACAATGGCGGCGCGGTCCTGTTCGGCGCAGCCACAATCATCGTCTTCACGCCCGGCAGCCAACGACGGCGCATCATCGCCGACACGCAGGCGGATCGAGATTTCGTTGATCTCCAGCGGCATCCCAGCCTCCTTGCGTTACAGCGTCATCGATGCGATGGCGACGGCAATCGATGATGGCGAATTAACAGTGATACGCTCGAAAAAGCTGTATGACAATTCAAGCGTTTCAATCAGCACCTTGTTGTCTTCGGAATTCAACCCCGAGACATCCCACTTGACCGGCCAGGCATTGCACACGCCCCAGCAGATCAACGGCGATCCTTCGCTGTTCAGCAGGCTGATGGCGAGATTTTGCGGCAGGATCGGCAGCGACAGGCTGGAACCGATGGTGGCGGAAAACCAGTCGGCCAGAAACGACGACTTGGTAACGATGCCGCGCTTCAACACCAGATTGGGATATTTAGCGGTCTTGGGCAGACGGTGGACATAACGGTTCTGCCCACCTTCCACCACTTCCTCGGTTTGGAATTCGGCCGATAACCCGTGTACTTCCTGAAAGCTGCTGTCCACCCCGGTCAACAGGGCGGCCGGCGTCGCCGACCCCATGACGGCCACGGTGAAGTAAAAACCGCCAGGCGGATAGTACGTTTCGGGCATCGGCCGATTCCTCCCCTCGGC
This sequence comes from Rhodospirillaceae bacterium, assembly GCA_030151865.1. GTDB lineage: Bacteria > Pseudomonadota > Alphaproteobacteria > Rhodospirillales > Magnetospirillaceae > JASLCK01. Next base: position 859 of record JASLCK010000418.1, read on the forward strand.
CTTACTTGGCTTCGATGGTCATGGTTTCGAAGGCGACTTCGATCGACTCGACCGCCACCTCGTTGCCTTCCGACTTCAGATCGGTCCCCGTCATCTTGGTCGGCCAAGCGTTGTTCAGGGTCCACACCATCTTGGGCGCGCCGGTTTCGTCCAGCAGGCTGATGACCACCGTGCGACGGGCGATGGTGTTCATCTTGATTTCGTTGTACCAGGTCCAGAACCGCTGATCGTTGACGAAGATGCCCTTGCGCAGGGTCACATTGCCGACACGGCCCAGGCCCGGCATCTTGATCGGATAAAATACCGGGCTGTTGCCGTGGCGGTATTCAATCGGCTTGGTTTCCGTTTCCAGCCCAGTCACTTCCTGGAAGCTGATGCTGGTGTCCGAACCCAGATTGACCGAGAAGTAAAATTTAGGTAACGGCCAAACATTATCCTGTTTATCGCCAGCCATGGTCTTATTCCATTCCTGTTCGAGTTAGGGAAAAGGGCGCTTAGCTGCCCATCTTCTGCTTGAAGGTCAGCTCGATGAATTCGGCCGGGTGGATCATCTGCAGGGTGATCTGGACCACCATGTAGCCTTCCAGGATGTCTTGGGGCGTCATGGTGCTGCCCAAGCCGCACGACACCGAGAAAGCGTCGGTCGCCTTGTCGCCCATCAGCCCGCCCTGGGACCACAGCCCTTGCAGGAAGTTCGAGATCATCGAGGTCACGGCGACCCAGGTCTGGCCGTCATTGGGGGCGAAGACGAAGCTGTTCAGCGCCGTCTTGATGGACTGTTCGATGTAAATCAGGGTGCGGCGAACCTGAATATAACGCCAGTCGTTGCTGTTGCCGTCCAGGGTGCGCGCGCCCCACACCAGCGTGCCGCGTCCGACGAAGGTGCGGATGGCGTTGATCGCCTTACCATCCAGCGGAACGTTCATTTCGCTCTGCTGGTCGTTGTTGATGTTGACTGTCGGGCCGATGACCGAGTTCACATCCATGTTGGCAGGCGCATTCCAGACACCGCGGGTGGCGTCATTGCGCGAGAAGATGCCCGCCATGGTGCCGCTGGGCGGCAGGATATTGTTCTTTTGCGCGATCAGGTTTTCGATCTGCTGCAACAGCGGAACCGCCTTGGTCAGGTTCTGGTTCAAACGGTTGCGGGCGGCAGGATCGTCGCTGATGGTCGTATCGCCCATGTCATCGATATAGCCGTTGACCGTGGTCAACGCCGGTTCGGTATACAAGGTCGCAGCCTGAGCCTTCAGAATCGACTGAATGAGAGCCAATTGCTCCTTTTCACCGATATCGAGGTTGGTGTAGCTGATCTCGCTGGGCTGGACGATGGCGCTGTTCAGGAACGGGAAATAGGTCATCCCGTAATTCAGGTTTTCGTTGCCGATGCCTTCGCGGAAGACATTCATCCGGGCCGTCAGTTCGGCCTGGAAACCGGTCCGCATCTGCTTCAGGCTGTTGCCGGCAAAAACATCGAAAATTGCCACGCGGTCACCCAGCTTCTTGCACTGGTTCAGCATGTCTTTGCTGATGGCATAGAAATCCGGGGACTTCAGCGGATCAGTGGTATCGGCGGGCAGCAGAACCGCATCGGGAATGACCAGCATGGTCGGACCGGTCTGATCGGCAATGACGTTCAAGCCCTGTTCCAGATCTTCCTTGGAAATGGTCTTGGTGTAATCGCCAACCGACACAATATAAGCCGCGCCGCCGCCATTGGCGTAGAACATGCGCAGGCTGTTATAGAGGTTGTACTGGGTGGCGCTGGTGGGGGTCAGGGCATAGTTGGTGGTGCCCTGGCTGAAGTCGTAATCTTCAGGGTTGGTGCTGGTCACCACGGAGACCTTATAGGTCGGCATATAGCTCGTTCCGAAGATCGCTTCGAAATCGGCCAGCGAGTTGATCAGCATCGGCTTGAAGTACATCGGCTTGCCGCTGAGCGTCGCCTGCTGGGTATAGCCGATGAAGGCCGGAACCGCCGTCGCCACACCCGGGATCGAGCGGGGAAACGCATCCAGCTCGGTCACATAGACGCCGGGCGTCGTACGTATCACTTTAGAAGCCATGACAAGAACCTCGTCTTAAAGTTGTAGACATCGGCACAAAAAAATCAGACGTAAACGTAAATGTCGGAAAACGCTGTGTGATCGGGCGAGACCCCTTGGATGGGAGCCCTCACCTGCTGTATCGAAGCCACCGGCAGACAGGCGACCAGTACGGTCAGGTCTTCCGGTCGGCTTCGCCGGCGGCCCAGCAGGCGAAAGCGCATGCCCGACTGCTGCCGCAAGGCGATAGCCTCTTGCGAGACGAAGGCGTAAGCGGGTTGCCCATTGGGCAAAACCACGCGATCTGGACCATCGAACGTCACCGGGCGGCCTGCCACAGTCTCGATCTTCAAATCCGAAAACTCATCCAGTCCCTGCTTGGGGACGATGAAATAGCTCCAATAGGTGCGCCGCGCCTTGAAACGCAGGCAATATTGCACCGGCGTGATCGCGCCTTGCGCCACCGTCTTGGTCACATCGACAGGATAAATCCCCGGCCCATTGCCGATGGGATTGGAAAACAGCAGATCGATAAAGGCCATCGGCAGGGGCTTGCCAGTGGTATAGAGAATCGTCTTGGTCGGCATGTTGCTGTTGGTGGTTTCCAACACATAGCGATCTTCGGGCAAACCGATCAGCTTGACCTGCACCATATGCCACTGAACACTGTCTTCGGCGGTCAGGCTGTCGGCATCGGCGACGTCGCGCACCGTTTGGCCGGTAATACGGCCCGGATCAAGACCGGACAGGGATTTAGGAACTTTGGCGGGCAGGTCCAAGACCACACGGCCAGACAGGTCGCGCACCAGAACACCATCACCTTCGGGAACTTCCCAAGCAAAGCAGGTCGGTCGGGTCGAGACCAGTTCGCGCCCCGATACCGCCGATCCGGTATTGAGATAGACCGTGCCTTCGGGCGCGCTATGGGCCTGCATATTGTTGAAGAAGAAGTTCTTGCGTCCGGGATTGGTGGCAAGTGGCAAATTCGAGATGTTGATGAAGAACGGATTGCCATTGACCAAAATGAACCGCAGGCGGGTCCAGTATTGGGTGGCATCCAGCGTCTTGGCGGGCTGCTTCAGCAAGGCCGTCAAGGTTCCGTCATCATCCTTTTCGGCCAAAGCGGCACAGACGGCCGTCTTCAGATGCCCTTTCAGATCGCTGATCCGTCCGCCGTCATGACGGCCCCGCCATTGGTTTTCACCACCCCACAGGGGATAATAATCTTTGGGCCCGATCACTTCGCCCTGACGCTTCAGACAGTTCAACAACCCGTCGGCCCGCGCCAGATCGTAGAGTACCGAAAAACCATCGGGTTCGGGCCGCAACAGCAAACCAACGCTGGTCATCATATCGACCGTGGCCTCGGTCGGCAGGACCGAGAAATCCGGGCAGGCGTTGCCGTCGGCATTGTAATAATCATGTTGAATTTTGACTTGCATCAGCCGCGCATATCCCTGGGGCGGCTTAGTGCTGGGCCGTTCATGGGACAGGGCGCGAAAATCACCCGTGCGGCCAATATGCTGCGTTGCCATCACGTCGCCCCCGTCTAAGGATTGACGTCCGGGCCACGCACCGCGCCCGCCACACCCATCAGGGCCTGGCTGTTGAAGGGCAGCATGCGCAGCTTATAAAAAACCGCAGGCAGATATTTCGATCCCACCATCCCCATGACGTAGTTGACCTGCATCATGTCCATGTTCGCCAATTCCAAGACGATCTTGTCCACCTCGGGCGGGAGATCGGGATTGGTGGCGTGGGTCAGAAACGGATTTTGCTGAAAATAGCTGATGGTCCGTGAAATGGCGTTCAACCCGGCCCGATAATTGCGGTCCAGGAAATTGGCCATGAACATCACATAAAGATTGATATAGATCGGCGGCGACACCACCGCATACGCCCCGTCATCGGCGGGCACGGTACGGTTATAGGTGCTGATAATGGTTTCGTGCTGAATATTGACCAAAGACAGCACCATCTTGTCGCGGGTGTCTTCGACCATCTTGCCTTCATGATCCACCAGATTGGACAGAATCACCCAATCCTCGGCCCGCGGCTCGCTGTTCTGGAACGACTGGTTCAGACTTTTCTGCAGTTCCAGCAAGACGGTGTCGATCATGCCCATGGGTGGGTCCCCTTGAAGAGCGGCTGATCGCAGTCTGATACACTTTTTGCGGGAATTCGACTCTATTTTTTAATTCTAAAGTTGTTAAAACAGCAACATTCCCTTCTTTCGAAGGATCATATTTGGCGGAAACAAAAGGGCCGAAGCTGTTTTCAACAGCTTCGGCCCCTGCTCAACCAAGGTTGATGAAGGTTCTGTTATGGCGAACCGGCGATCAGCGGTTACCCGACTTGGCGGCGGGCAGCTCGATATTGACTTCCAGCACCGACAGATTCTGTTCGCGGTCCAACTTGACCTGAACCCGCTGATCGTCAACTTCGACGTATTTGCGGATCACCTGGATGATTTCCTGCTGCAGCTTGGGCAGAAAATCGGCCCCGGCCAGACCAGCCCGTTCATGGGCCAGCAGAATCTGCAACCGCTCCTTAGCCGCATCGGCGCTGTTGCGCTGAGTGCGGCCAAACAGACTGAGAATGCTCATGCCGTCCTCCGCAGAATACGGTCGATCAGACCCTTCTTCGGGGCCTTCGGCACGGTGATTTCGATGTCTTCGCCCAGAATGCGGGCGATGGCTTCCTGATAGGCCTTGCCCGCCAGGGACTTGTCGTCCAGCACCACCGGCATGCCCAGGTTCGAAGCCTGCAAGACCGAAGGGCATTCCGGGATAATGCCGACCAGCGGCACCGCCAGGATTTCCTGCACATCCTCGACGTTCAGCATCTCGCCCTTTTCGACGCGCTCGCTGTCGTAACGGGTCAGCAGCAGATGCTGATGCATGGCTTCGCCTTGTTCAGCCTTGCGCGACTTGCTGGTCAACAGCCCGATCATGCGATCAGAATCGCGCACCGAGCTGACTTCCGGGTTGGTCACGACGATGGCTTCGTCGGCGTAATACATGGCCAGGAATGCGCCCTGTTCGATACCCGCCGGGCTGTCGCAGACGATGAAGTCAAAGTCCTGAGACAGTTCTTCGATGACGCGCCCCACGCCTTCCTTGTTCAGCGCATCCTTGTCGCGGGTCTGCGAGGTCGCCAGGATCGACAGGTTTTCCACCCGCTTATCCTTGATCAGCGCCTGATGCAGCTTGGCGTCGCCATTGATGACGTTGATGAAGTCAAAGACCACGCGGCGTTCGCAGCCCATGATCAGATCGACGTTGCGCAAACCGACGTCAAAATCGATGACGACCGTCTTGTGGCCGCGCATGGCCAGTCCGGTGGCGATCGCCGCCGAAGTGGTGGTCTTGCCCACGCCACCCTTGCCCGAGGTTACAACGATGACTTTTGCCACGACATCATATCCTTTCATTTCAGTCCGGCGCCCTGCCCGGCGCGACCCCGGACCAAACAAGGCTGCAGTCTGACGGCCCAGACCCAACGGACAAACCGAATTTATTTAAAGCTTACTTTATACTGTCTCACAAAGGCTCGAACAGGAGCTTCTCGCCTTCCAGGCGAATTTGCACTGATTTGCCTATGAACTGCGGATCGATCTGTTCATTAACCTGATAGATACCGGCGATCGAGATCAGATCGGCATCCAGCTTGCGACAGAAAATCCGCGCTGTGGTGTCCCCGCCCATGCCCGCCAGCGCGCGACCGCGCAACGGTCCATAGACGTGGATATGACCATCGGCCAAAAGCTCGGCCCCCGCACTGACCGGGGCCATGACGATCAGATCGCCCTGGGCCGCATAAACCTGTTGGCCGGAACGCACCGGTTCGGTGACAACCCGCGATGCCGGTTTCTTCAAAGGCGCGCTGCGCGCCTTGACCGCCGTGGTTTCGGTCGCCCGTCCCGCCGGAAACACCGAAAGCCCCGCCGCTACCGCCGACACTTCCCAATCGGCGGTCGCCGCCTGGAAGCCGATGGGGGTCAGAGCCAATTCCTTTAACTTGGCGCAGAACGGCACTAGATCAATGGCCTTGGACCGCACCAGTTCCGACAGATCCAAGACGATCGGAGCATTACGGTAGAAACCCGGCGCCAGCGCCAATGTCTCGGCCAGCCGGGTGAAAAATTCCGGATGCTGGGGGTCGGACAGCTTCAACGTCAGCAGCGTGAAGCTTGATCCGCGAATTTGAAACGGCGCACCCTCACCCGCCTGGGGGGCCGCCTGCAATTTTGTCGGGTCTATGGGTCCCATGACCTACCTGCTCTGTCTGAGGGGAAACATGCTCTAAACAGGGCGGATTGGTCAATGCGGCAAAGGGAGTTAGCCGACTTTCTCCACAGAAATTCTTAAATTCAACCGCAAGAGCTGCGGCAGAACCGGGAAAACCGTCATGACAAAGCGGCGATGATTTCTTCGCAGGCTCGGACCCGTCCCAGCAAAGGCAAGACGGTCTTAATGGAGAAACAATGGGCCTCGGCGCTGATGCTGGTGGTGGCGTCTTCGGCGACAATCAGATCATAGCCCAGTTCCCAGGCATGGCGGGCCGTGGATTCCACGCCAAAATTGGTGGCGATCCCCGCCAACACAATGGTTTTGACGCCACGGCGGCGCAGTTGCAGATCCAATTCAGTGCCGGTAAAGGCGCCCCATTGGCGTTTGGTAATCAGGATATCGCCAGGCTTGGGGCCAATTTCCGGCACCAGATCGGCAAAATCGGCGGGCAGGCTTTCGCCTGGACGACGCAGCACCGCGTCGGTTGGACTGCGCAGCATGTCGCCGCCATCAGCCGACCAGGCCACGCGCACCAACACCACTGGACGCCCGGCCTGACGAAACGCCTGGGCCAACGCGGCCGAGGCGCTCACCACTTCGGCCCCGCTGCGCGGCGCGCGCGGCGGCGAAACGATGCCCTTTTGCAGGTCGATCAGCACCAACGCAGCCGAAGCGGGATCAAATTCCTGTGACGCCATCGTGCACCTTAACCCTCGTCCAAACGGGCCGTTGATCAGCCCTGCAAGCTGTTCATCCTTAGACCTTTAATCTGGCGGAATTAAGGCGGTCAGCCCTGCAAACTGCACAATTTCCGCCATGGTTGGGGAGTGTTATAGCCTTCAGTCCCCACCCAAAGGAGGCGGGGTTATCGGAGCTTAGAAAATGTCTTACGAGTATTTCGTCATCGTCGACAGCAAAGGTCACGCCGGTTTGGCGGCCACTGTGCGCAGCACCGTGGAAAGCGACCCCAGCCTGGCGAAGGGGGCGAAGATGTTCCATGTCAAAGCCCAAAACGCGTTTCAGGCCCGCCGCGCCGCCCTTGCCGAATGGACCGAAGCCGGTGGCAAGCCGCTGCACTGATCCCATTTCCCCTGGGGTCATGCCGACAAAAAAAGGCGCAGCCAAGCTGCGCCTTTTTTGTTTTCCAAAACCGGGAAAACGGCGGGATCAGAGCATGCTGGCCAGCACGCGGTCAGGCGGATTATGGCCGTCAGCGTGAGTCTTAATGTTGATCAGCACCTTTTCGCCCATATCGACACGGCCTTCGATGGTGGCCGAGCCCAGATGCGGCAGCAGGACCACATTGTCCAGTTCCAGAAGCTTGGGATTGATGGCCGGTTCATGTTCGAACACGTCCAGACCAGCCCCAGCGATTTCCTGCTTTTGCAGCATGCGGGTCAGCGCCACTTCGTCGATCACTTCGCCGCGCGCGGTGTTGACCAGATAAGCATGGGGCTGCAACAGCTTCAGACGGCGGGCCGACAACAGGTGATAGGTCGCCGGAGTATGCGGGCAATGGATGGAAATCACATCCATGCGGGCCAGCATCTGATCCAGGCTTTCCCAATAGGTGGCTTCCAACTCGCCCTCGACCTCGGGATGCAGGCGCTTGCGGTTGTGATAGTGGATCGACAGCCCGAAGCCCTTGGCGCGGCGCGCCACGGCCTGACCGATGCGGCCCATGCCGATGATGCCCAGGCGCTTGCCCCAAATGCGGCGGCCCAGCATGAAGGTCGGGCCCCAGCCTTCCCACTTCTGCGACCGCACCAGACGTTCGCCTTCGGCCAAACGGCGCGGCACCGCCAGAACCAGGGCCATCGCCATGTCGGCGGTATCCTCGGTCAGGACGTCCGGGGTGTTGGTCACGGTGATGCCGCGCTGACGGGCGCTGGCCAGATCGATGTGATCGACGCCCGCGCCGAAATTGGCGATCAGCCGCAGATTGGGGCCAGCCTGGGCCAGGACCCCCGCATCGATGCGGTCGGTCACGGTGGGGACCAGCACGTCGGCGGCCTTTACGGCCTCGATCAGCTCGGTCTTGGTCATGGGACGGTCATCGACGTTCAAACGCACGTCGAACAGTTCCATCATCCGGGTTTCGATGGGATCGGGCAGCTTGCGCGTGACGATCACCAGCGGCTTCTTGGACGCCATCGGACCTCTCCGTTTTATAGACTGTCTTTACCTTGGCTCATGGCTCTATCAAGTCCCACGAACCTTGTCTAGTGTATGAATCATATATTTTTTGACCATTTTACGCAAAATCATTGCGCGCGCCAGTCTTATCAACGCCTTGCGGCTTCGCACTGCAAAATCAATTTTTCCACAAGAAATCAGTCATCAAAGGGGTAAAGCGGGCTTTCGCCCCCTGCCCCCGGCTTGACCTTGGCCCCTGGCCCTGTCAGATAGTGATATTGCATTGCGTAACGATGGATGGCGAAGATCAAGCATATGGGGCATCTCCACCGCAGTCTCCGCCAGAGCTCCACCTGGGTTCTGGGACTGGTTTTGGCACTGATGATGGCGTTTGGCGTCGTCGTCGATGCTGCCCATGCCGCCGAAACATCCGGCCTGCCCCTGCCCCGTTTCGTCTCCTTACGCTCGGACGAGGTCAATCTGCGCACCGGGCCCGGTGTGCGCTATCCCGTCGATTGGATCTACACCCGCCGCGACCTGCCGGTCGAAGTGATCGCCGAATTTGAAACCTGGCGCAAAATCCGCGACTGGCAGGGCTCGGAAGGCTGGGTGCATCAAAGCATGCTGTCGGCCCGACGCATGGTGGTGGTGGTCGGCCAGCAGCGCCGCCTGCGCTCGGACGCCGCCGAAGCGGCGGGGACGGTGGCCCATATCGACGCCAACGTGGTTGGACGTCTGCTGTCCTGCCCACGCGGCAAAGATTACTGCAAGGTCGAATTCGAGACGATCCAGGGCTGGTTGAAACGCGACGAGTTCTGGGGCGTCTATCAAGGCGAGTTCCTGG
>JASLCK010000042.1 GCA_030151865.1 Rhodospirillaceae bacterium
CGCGCTGAAAAGCCAGGGCATCGCCACATCCGGGGTCTATGTCTTTTCCGGCACCGGACGGCCCGGCTTGACCCTGTCGCGCAGCCTGAAATCCGAAGATGGTAATCTGATCGGCACCGTGGGTGCCGACCTGTCGCTGGATGCCCTGGCCAAGTTCCTGGACAGCCGCCGCATCGGCAAGCAGGGCATTGTCTTCATTCTGGACGAAGATGGCCGCCTGATCGGTTATCCCGACATGGACAAGGCGGTTTTCCAGGACGGCGACAAGGTAATCGTCGTCAAAGGTCAGGATGTCGCCAACAAAGTGGTGGCCGACGCCGTGCGCCGATACCATGCCGGGGCCGGGCAGCGCTTCCGCGGCGAATTCGGTGATCGGGGGGAAACCTATCTGGCGTCCTTTACCCCCTTTCCCGATGATTTCGGCAAGAAGTGGGTGATCGGAGCCATCGCCGCCGAAACCGATTTCGTCGGTCCGCTGAAGCGGGCCAGCCTGACCATTCTGCTGGTGGGATTTGGCTTCATTATTCTGGCGACCATCGGCGTCATCGTGTTGTCGCGCCTGTTGACCCGTCCGATCCACGACTTGATCACCGAAACCGAACGCATCCGGCATCTGGATTTGGACCACGACGTGGAAATCCGCTCGGGCGTGACGGAAATCGACGGATTGGCCGCAGCCATTGCCCGCATGAAGAACGCCCTGCGCAGCTTTGGCGCTTACGTGCCGAAAATGCTGGTGCGCAACATCGTCGAATCCGGTGCAGGCATTGCCGTGGGTGGGGTGCGCCGCCCCCTGACGGTGCTGTTTTCCGACATCAAGGGCTTTACCGAAAGCACGCAGACCATGCCGCCGGAAGACGTGCTGGATTGTCTGTCCGGTTATTTCGAGGTGGTGTCCAGCGCCATCCACCAGAACGGCGGCACGGTGGACAAGTTCATCGGCGATGCGGTGATGGCACTGTGGAACGCCCCCGCCTTGGATGACGATCACGTGGCCCGCGCCTGCCGGAGCATGCTGGCCTGCCGCGAAGCCAGCCGCACCCTGACCCGCGATTTCGCGGCCCAAGGCAAGCCCCCCTTTTCCACCCGCTTTGGCCTGCATACCGGTCAGGCGGTGGTGGGCAATGTGGGGTCGGCCGACCGCATGCAATACACCGCCCTGGGCAGTGTGGTGAATCTGGCATCACGCATCGAAGGGCTGAACAAGCGCTATGGGTCCGAGCTTCTGGTGACCGGCGCGGTGGAACAGGCGGTCCGCGACCGCTTTGTCTTCCGCCAGATTGATCTGGTGGTTCCGGCAGGCATCAATGCCGCCCTGCCCCTGTTTGAACTGCTAGGCGAAATCGACCCGCAGGCTCCCTTTGCTTGCCCCACACGGGAACAAGATTTGTGCGCCCGCTGGAACCGCGCCTTTGAATCCTACCTGCGCCGTCAATGGGGCGCGGCCCGCGTCGGCTTCCAGGCCTGGCAGGATAATCACCCCGACGATATCCCCGCCAAAGCCCTGCTGGCGCTGTGCCACGATTATGAACTCAACCCGCCGCCCGCCGATTGGGACGGGGCAACGCACTTTTCCGACAAATAGGCCCGCCATGCAGCATGATCGCCCCTTCCTGCTTCGCCTTGGCTCGGCCTTTGTGGCCGGGCTGGTCCTGGCCGTGCTTGCCCAGCCCCTGACCGCCCGCCCCGGTTGGGCGGGACCGCGCGTGCTCTATCTGGCCACGGCGCAACCCAACAATCTGACGCGGGAAACCTCGGCAGTGATGACGGCGGTGTTCAAGGCCAAGGTGGAAGCCGCCAGCGAGGGCGCGCTGAAGGTCGAGTTGTTCCCCGACAGCCAGTTGGGCGGCAACCGCGAATTGGCCGGTCTGGTGCAAAAGAATGTCATCCAGACCGCCATCATTTCGGTGGGCGGACTGGCCCCACTTTATCCGCCCATCGCGGTGATCGAAATGCCGTTCGCCTATGCCTCGCCGCAAAGCGCCTATCAGGTCTTGGACGGCCCCTTTGGTCATCGCCTGTCGGATGCCATCACGCAACGCACCAGCCTGACGGTGCTGGGCTATGGCGATCCAGGCGGGTTCTTTGTGCTGACCAATGGCAAGCGACCCATCCATTCCCCCCAAGACATGGACGGCGTACGCATTCGCTCGATCCCCGGCTTCCAGGTGCTGGACGCCATGATCAGCGGCATGGGCGGGGTCCCGGTCCGCGTTTCCTCGCGCGAGGAATATTCGGCGCTGGAGGAAGGGGTGGTGGATGGACAGACCAACCCAGTCCCGGTGATCGTCAGCCGCCATTACGACATGGTGCAAAGATACCTGACCCTGACCAACCACCTTTATGTGCCCTATGTCTGGGTTATCAATGCTTCGGTGATGGAAAGCCTGCCGCTGGAACAGCGCCAGATCGTCACCGACGCCGCGCGTGAAGCCATCGCCGCCAGCCGGGTCAAAAGCCGCGAGATCGAAGGATCGGATTTCGGTCTGTCCACCCTGCGCCGCCGCCTGGAAGTCTATACCCCGACGCCCGAGGAACGCGCCGCCTTCAAGGCTGCCAGCCAGCCCAAGGTGGCCCAGACCATTGCCGAAACCCTGGGCGATGAAGGCACGTCGCTGCTGGCCGAATTCCAGGCCGCCGTTGCCGAGGCCGAAGCCACGCCAGCAGCGCCCCAAAACCAGCCTTAAACCCGGTTCAGGGCATCGATGATCCGGCATTCGGCGATGGAATGTCCGCCGCAGGAAACGATGCGCTGCAATTCGTCGCGCAGCGAGGACAGATCGGCGATACGCTGTTCCACCGCCGCTAGGTGCTGGGCCGCCAGTTGGTCGGCGTCGCAGCATTGCTGGTCAGGATGTTCGGCCAGCCGTAGCAAAGCGCGGATATCTTCGATGGAAAAGCCCAGGTCGCGGCCGCGCCGGATGAAATGCAGGCGGCGCACATGCCCGTCGTCATATTGGCGATAGCCTGAACTGGAACGTACCGGCGGGGGCAGCAGGCCGATTTTTTCGTAATATCGGACGGTTTCCACATTGACCCCGGTCAGTTCACCCAACCGCCCAATCGTCAGAACCGCACCCATGATTTTGCCCCTTGACCCTGTAGTCACTACAGGGTTCATGGTAGCGCCGAATTCGATGCGGCACCAGGAGCATTCCCCCATGTCCGGCGATCATCAACACGCCCACCCCCATAACCACAATGATCACGATTGCGGCCATGATCATGCCGACGATCATGGGCATGAGAAACAGCCGGGGGGCTGTGCCCATTCCCATGGCGGGCATTCGCACGGCGGGTTCCATCTGGGCCATTCCCATGGCGGGCACTCCCATGGACCGGCCAGCTATGACAAAGCTTTTGCCATCGGCACAGCGCTCAATCTGATCTTTGTCGTCGCCGAAGCGTTCTATGGGGTGATGGCCGGGTCCCTGTCGCTGCTGGCCGATGCGGGCCATAACCTGAGCGATGTCTTCGGTCTGCTGCTGGCCTGGGGGGCGGTGTGGCTGACCCGCAAGCGGGCGTCGGCGCGGCGCACCTATGGCTTTGGCCGCAGCACCATTCTGGCGTCGCTGATCAATGCGGTGGTCTTGCTGATCGGCGTGGGCGGCATTGCCTGGGCCGCCGTCGAACGCCTGATGCAGCCCCAACCGGTGGAAGGCGGAATTGTCATGCTGGTGGCCGCCATCGGCATCGTCATCAACGGCGGCACCGCGCTGGCCCTGATGCGCGGCAACAAGAACGACCTCAACATTCGCGGCGCATTTCTGCATATGGTCGCCGACACCCTGGTATCGCTGGGTGTGGTGATTGCCGCCCTGATCATGCAACTGACCGGCTGGCTATGGCTGGACCCGCTGGTCAGTCTGGCCATCGTCGCCGTCATCGCCATCGGCACCTGGGGCCTGTTCCGCGATTCCCTGAACCTGTCGTTGGATGCCGTGCCCGCCAGCATCGATCGACAGGAAGTTTTGGAATATCTGTCCGCCCTGCCCGACGTGGTGTCAGTGCACGACTTGCATATTTGGCCGCTCAGCACCACCTCGGTGGCATTGACGGCGCATCTGGTCAAGCCTGCCGCCCAAGTGGACGACGCTGCCTTGCATGAGATCGCCCAGACCTTAAAGGACCGCTTCGGCATCGATCACAGCACCATTCAGATCGAGCACGGAGAAGACGGCTGCGGCCTGCTGGAAGTCCATCAGATTTAACACACAAAATATTTGTAATATGCACTTGAAAAAACACCTTGCCTGTGGGTTAAACCGACTCCATACTACACCCAACAGCGCAACTACGGCGCCTGAACATCGTACAGTTGGAGTTTTCCCATGCGTGCATCCAAGTGGGTCAAGGGTTTTGGCGTGGCGTTGGCCGTCACCGTTCTGTCGGCCAACGCCTATGCGAATGAAAAGATCAAGCTGGGCGTGATGGGCGGTTCGGAAGAAGAAATCGCTGAAGTCGCCAAGAAGGTCGCCGCCACCAAGGGCGTTGATGTCCAGTTGGTGACCTTCCAGGATTACGTGCTGCCCAACGCCGCCTTGGATGCCGGCGAATTGGACGCCAACGCCTTCCAGCACAAGCCTTATCTGGATGCGCAGATCGCCGCCCACGGCTACAAGATCGTCCCGATCGGCTTTACCATCGTCGAACCGATTGGCCTTTATTCCAAGAAGTACAAGAAGCTGGCCGACATCCCCAACGGCGCCAAGATCGGCATTCCCAACGATCCCAGCAACGGCGGTCGCGCTTTGAACCTGCTGGCGTCCAACGGCGTCATCAAGATCAAGGACGGCAAGGGCCTGACCCCGTCGGTGGCCGACATTACCGACAACCCCAAAGGGCTGAAGCTGGTGGAACTGGATGCCGCCCAGCTGCCGCGTTCGGTTGACGATTTCGCTGGTGCCGTGGTCAACACCGACCATGCCCTGAATGGCGGTCTGGACCCGGTCAAGGATCTGGTCGTGCAGGAATCGCGCACCAACAACCCCTATGGCAACTTCGTCGCCGCCCGCGCCGCCGACAAGGACAAGCCCGCGCTGAAGGTTCTGGTCGCCGCTTATCAGTCGGACGAAGTGAAGAAGTTCCTGGAAACCCGCTTCAAGGGCGCCATCCTGCCCGCGTGGTAATCGGTCTTCCGATCCCACAGTTCAACAACCCCTTTCCGGTCCGCCGGAAAGGGGTTTTGTTTTGGCAAAAGGCAAACCGCCCCAAGGAAACCGTCAAGCCCGGCCATGACGATGCGTGGGAGGCAGAGTGCGCGCGGGCGATAGAAAGCACCTGCCTTTTCTATAAAAAACCGACGGCCCATAAGGACCGTCGGCTTTCCACGCAAAGGATAGAGTGTTTTCCGTTCAGACGAAGTCAGAACAGAAAACGCGACAAGCCCGAGCGGCGCTTGAGCCTAGCTGGCGCCGGAGGCATTAACGAGAGCTTATGCTTCGAT
>JASLCK010000044.1 GCA_030151865.1 Rhodospirillaceae bacterium
CGCCGCGATGGCGGCGGCGGAGGCGCCGACCACGGAGAAGCGCAGCTTCGTCGCAGCGAAATCGCCCTTGGCCAGCAGACGCACGCCGTCACGCGAACGGCGCAGCACGCCTGACTTCACCAGCGCCTCGGCGTCGATGACCGCGCCGGCATCCAGCTTCTTGGCGTCGATCGCCTTCTGGACATCGCCCAGATTGACCACGACGTAATCCATCCGCATGTGGTTGGTGAAACCGCGTTTCGGAATACGGCGGTGGAGCGGCATCTGGCCGCCCTCGAAGCCGTTGATCGACACGCCGGTGCGCGAAGTCTGGCCCTTGACGCCACGGCCGCCGGTCTTGCCCTTGCCCGAACCGATACCGCGACCAACGCGGATACGGACCTTGCGAGCACCGGCATTATCCCGAATGTCGTTCAGTTTCATTTGTCGTTCCTTCTGGCGGAACCTGTCCGCCTTAAAGCCGAAGGGCACGATCCCGGCCCCGTTTTAACAGGGTCGGGAACGCGCCGATTCAACCTTACGTCACTGCGCTTCGTCGACACGAAGCAGGTGGCGCACCTTGTTGATCATGCCGCGAACGGAAGGAGTGTCCTCCAGTTCACGGGTGCGGTGCAGCTTGTTCAGCCCCAGGCCGACCAGGGTCGCTTCCTGATCCTTGGTACGGCCGATCGGGCTGCCGACTTGCGTCACCTTGACGGTCTTCTTAGCCATCACGATCACTCCTTGGCGGCAGCGGCGGCGCCGTCACGGCGACCGACGATTTCACCGACCTTCTTGCCACGCTTGGCAGCGATGGCACGCGGGCTGGCGACATTCACCAGAGCGTCGAAGGTGGCCTTGATCATGTTGTGCGGGTTCGAGGTGCCAATGCACTTGGCGACGACGTCCTGCACGCCCATGGTTTCGAAGACGGCGCGCATCGGGCCGCCGGCGATGATGCCGGTACCAGCCGGAGCGGCACGCAGCACAACGCGGCCGGCACCGAAGTGACCATTGGCGTCATGATGCAAAGTGCGGCCTTCGCGCAGCGCGACGCGGATCATGTTGCGCTTGGCCTGATCGGTCGCCTTGCGGATGGCTTCCGGAACTTCGCGAGCCTTGCCGGAACCATAGCCGACGCGGCCCTTGGCGTCACCGACCACGACCAGGGCGGCGAAAGCGAAACGACGTCCGCCCTTGACCACCTTGGCAACACGGTTGATGTGCACCAGCTTGTCAACCAGATCACTCTCCTCGCGGTCGCGAGGAGACTGGTTATCGTTACGCTGACCGCGCTGGCTGCGTTCACCGCGTTCGCCGCGTTCGCGGCTGGGGCGTTCGCCACCACGCTCGGGATTGGGGTTACGTGCCATGTCAAGTATCCCTTTAGAACGACAGCCCGCCTTCGCGGGCGGCGTCGGCCAGGGCCTTGACCCGGCCATGATAAATATAACCACCGCGGTCGAACACCACCTCGGTGATACCGGCCTTGACGGCGCGTTCAGCCAGCAGCTGACCGACCTTCTGGGCGGCAGCCACATCGGCGCCCGTCTTCAGATCGGTGCGCAGATCAGCTTCGAGAGACGAAGCGGAAGCCAGGGTGGCTCCCTTAACGTCATCGATGATCTGAGCATAGATATGCTTGGACGAACGGAAGACCGACAGACGGGGGCGGCCATTCGCCTTCTTGCGAAGGGCGAAACGGTTGCGCGACTGGCGGCGCAGGAAAAGCTCTTTCGGCGAGATCATGGCGCGACCCTACTTCTTCTTGCCTTCCTTACGGAAGATCGTTTCGGTCTCGTACTTCACGCCCTTGCCCTTATAGGGTTCGGGACCGCGGAACGCACGGATTTCGGCGGCGACCTGACCAACCCGTTGGCGGTCCTTACCACTGATGGAGATGCTGGTAGGCTTCTCGCACTTGATGGTGAGGTCATCCGGGATCGGGTAGTTCACGTCGTGCGAGAAACCGAGAGCCAACTGCAGGGTCTTGCCCTGGACAGCGGCACGGTAACCGACGCCGTTGATCTCGAGGTTCACGGTGAAGCCTTCGCTCACGCCCTTGACCATGTTGTTGATCAAAGCGCGGGTGGTGCCCCACAGCATCCGGGCCTTCTTGGACTCGGAACGGGGCTTCACCCACACCAGGTTACCTTCCAGGGAGGTCTCGACTTCGTCCGACACGGTGAGCACGGAAGTGCCCAGCTTGCCCTTGACGGAGACTTCGGCCCCGGAAACAGCGACGGTGACGCCATTCGGCACCGTCACAGGATATTTACCGACACGCGACATCTCTGGAGCTCCTTAGAACACCTGGCAGAGGACTTCGCCACCAACATTGGCAGCGCGGGCCTCGGCGTCGGACATCACGCCACGCGGGGTCGACAGGATCGAGATACCCAGGCCGTTGGAAACCTTCGGCAGGTCCTTGATCTTCGAGTAAACGCGGCGGCCGGGCTTAGAGACACGGGAAATTTCCCGGATCACCGGCTGTCCTTCATGGTACTTCAGTTCGATGGTCAGCTCGGCAATGCCGGTGCGGACGTCGGCCTGGGAGTAGCCACGGATATAGCCTTCACGCTTCAGCACTTCGAGCACATTGGCACGCAGGCGGGAAGCAGGGGCAGTGACGGCGTTCTTACGAGCCAGCTGGCCGTTACGGATGCGCGTCAGCATATCCCCAAGGGGATCGGTCATCATCTTCGGCGTCTCCTTACCAGCTCGACTTAACCATGCCCGGGATCTGGCCGCGGTGGCCAAGTTCACGGAGCTGGTTACGGCACAGCTTGAACTTACGATAGTTACCGCGCGGACGGCCGGTCACGGCACAACGCAAGCGGAAACGGGTCGGCGACGAGTTGCGGGGCAGCTCGGCCAGCTTCAAAACGGCCTCGAAGCGATCTTCGGGGCTCGCGCTCTGGTCCTTGATGAGGGCCTTCAGCTTCGCACGGCGGTTGGCGTACTGCTTCGCCATCCGTTCGCGCTTCAGATTGCGCTCAACGGCGCTAGTCTTAGCCATTGTCTGATCTCCTACCGGGCTCAGCTGACGAAGGGCATCGCGAAGCCCTTGAGCAGGGCCTTGCATTCTTCGTCGGTCTTGGCGGTCGTCACGAACACGATGTCCATGCCGCGCACGCTATCAACGCGGTCGTAGTTGATTTCAGGGAACACCAACTGTTCCTTGAGACCCATGGCATAATTGCCACGACCGTCAAAGCTCTTGCCGGGAACGCCGCGGAAGTCGCGGACGCGGGGCAGAGCGATGGTGACCAAACGGTCAAGGAACTCGTACATGTGTTCCTTGCGCAGGGTCACCTTGACGCCCACAACCTGGTTTTCACGCAGCTTGAAGCCGGCGATCGACTTCTTCGCACGGGTCACGACCGGCTTCTGGCCGGCAATGGCGGTCAGATCGGCAATGGCGCCTTCGATCTTCTTCGAATCCTGGGCGGCTTCACCGACGCCCATATTGATGACGATCTTTTCGAGGCGCGGAACCTGATGAGAGTTCGCGTAGTTGAACTGCTCCTGCAGGGCCTTGCGGACCACGTTGTCATAATGCTCACGCAAACGCGTAGCCATAGTTCAGTGCTCCCCTCAGCGGTCGATCTGCTCGCCCGACTTACGGGCGACGCGGACTTTCTTACCGTCCTCAAGAACCTTGAAGCTGACACGGGTCGCTTCGTTGCTCTTGGGGTCGATGTGCGCGACGTTGGAAACGTGGATAGCCGCTTCCTGCTTCACCAGGCCACCCTGGTTGGTCATGCTGGGCTTGGTGTGCTTGGTCACCACATTAACGCCCTGCACAACGACGCGGTTTTCGCTGGGGATCACGCGCAGAACTTCGCCGCGCTTGCCCTTGTCCTTACCGGCGATCACGACAACCTGATCGCCCTTCTTCACCTTCGCGGCCATCACAACACCTCGGGAGCCAAGGAGATGATCTTCATGTACTTCTTCGCACGCAGCTCGCGGGTGACCGGGCCGAAAATGCGGGTGCCGATCGGCTCGCCCTGCTTGTTAATCAGCACGGCGGCGTTGCGGTCGAACCGAATGGCGGAGCCATCAGCACGACGGATCTCCTTCGCGGTACGAACGATCACCGCACGGTGAACGTCGCCCTTCTTGACGCGACCACGCGGGATCGCCTCCTTGATGGACACGACGATCACATCGCCCACATGGGCGATGGTACGGTGCGAACCGCCAAGGACCTTGATGCACTGCACCCGGCGGGCACCCGAATTATCGGCGACGTCCAGGTTGGTTTGCATCTGGATCATTTGGTTATTTCCTTTCTCTGCCGGAAAAGGCGCGCCGAATTACGACGCGACTTCCTCGGTGATCACGGTCCAGCTCTTGGTCTTCGAGATCGGAGCGCATTCCTGAATGCGCACAGAATCGCCGACCTTGCAGCTGTTGGTTTCATCGTGCGCGCTATACTTCTTAGAGCGACGAATGAACTTCTTGTAAACCGGGTGCATCACGCGGCGTTCGACACGGACGACCACGGTCTTGTCCATGGCGTCCGACACCACCACACCCTGCAAAATGCGCTTGGGCATCGTCTAAAACCTCCTACGACGCTTGCTCGCCGAGGATGGTCTTGATGGTCGCGATATCGCGACGCACCTGACGCACCCGGGCAGTGTTCTCCAGCTGGCCGGAAGCCCGCTGGAAGCGCAGATTAAACTGTTCTTTCTTCAACTCAAGCAATTGTTCTTTGAGCTGATCAGAAGTTTTGGTCCGCAATTCGCTGGCCTTCGCCATGATCAAGCCTCCCCAGCCAGGCGCTGAACAAACCGAGTCTTGATCGGCAGCTTGGCAGCCGCGAGCAAGAAGCCCTGACGGGCGATCTCTTCCGGCACACCATCGACTTCGAAGATGATGCGGCCGGGCTTGATGCGCGCGGTCCAGTATTCGGGCGCACCCTTACCGGAGCCCATACGCACTTCGGCGGGCTTGGTCGAAACCGGCAGATCCGGGAACACACGGATCCAGACGCGGCCGAGACGCTTCATATGACGGGTCAAAGCACGACGAGCGGCTTCGATCTGGCGCGCAGTGATGCGCTCCGGTTCCAGAGCCTTGAGACCATAAGCCCCAAAGTTCAGTTCAAAACCGCCCTTGGCATCGCCATGGATGCGGCCCTTGTGAGCCTTGCGGTATTTCGTACGCTTCGGACTAAGCATTTCCGTTCACGTCCATTAATTAGCGGGCCTGAGCCGGCTGCTGCTCGGCGGCGCGCTTGTCCTGAGCCATGGGATCGTGGGCCATGATTTCGCCCTTGAACACCCACACCTTGACACCGCAGGTGCCATAGGTGGTCTTGGCAGTAGCGACGCCGTAATCGACATCGGCACGCAGGGTGTGAAGCGGCACACGGCCTTCACGGTACCATTCCATACGGGCGATTTCCGCACCACCCAGACGACCGGAGCAATTGATACGAATGCCCTGGGCGCCCAGACGCATGGCCGACTGAACGGCACGCTTCATGGCGCGACGGAAAGCCACGCGGCGTTCCAGCTGCTGGGCGATATTCTCGGCCACCAGCTGAGCGTCCAGTTCCGGCTTGCGGATTTCAACGATGTTCAGATGAACATCGCTGCCGGTCATCTTCGAGAGGCTCTTGCGGAGCACTTCGATGTCCTGACCCTTCTTGCCGATCACCACACCCGGACGAGCGGTATGAATGGTGACGCGGGCCTTCTTGGCCGGACGTTCGATGACCACGCGGGACACGCCGGCCTGAGCCAGCTTGCCACGCAGGAAATCGCGCAGCTTCAGGTCTTCGTGAAGCAGCTTGGCATAGTCGGCATCGGCGAACCAGCGGGAGTCCCAGGTCCGGTTGATGCCAAGACGCAGGCCGATCGGATTAACTTTCTGACCCATGATTACGCCTTCTCCTCAGCGCCGGTTTCTTCGCGTTCGCGAACGATCACCGTCAGGTTGCTGAACGGCTTCACGATCTTGCCGACGCGGCCGCGAGCACGGGCACGCCAACGCTTCATGATGATCGCCTTGCCCACGAAGGCCTCGGCAACGACCAGACGGTCGACGTCGAGCTGGTGGTTGTTTTCGGCATTGGCAATAGCCGACTGCAACACCTTCTTGACGTCCTGGGCGATGCGACGCTTCGAGAAAGTCAGCTGAGCCAGGGCGGCCTCGGCGGCCAGACCACGGATCGACTGCGCGACCAGGTTAAGCTTGCGCGGGCTGGTACGGATCGAGGTGGCAAAAGCCTGGGCCTCGTTATCAGCCAGATCGCGCGGAGCGGTCTTCTTGCTCATCGCGTTACTTCCTCTTGGCCTTCTTGTCGACAGCGTGGCCGTAGTAGGTACGAGTCGGCGAGAATTCACCGAACTTGTGACCCACCATGTTCTCGGTCACGAGGACAGGGATGAATTTCTGACCATTGTACACGCCAAAGGTCAGCCCCACGAACTGCGGGAGAATGGTGGAACGACGCGACCAAATCTTGATCACTTCGTTGCGTCCCGACGCACGAGCCTTCTCAGATTTATTGAGAAGGTAGCCGTCAACGAAGGGACCCTTCCAAACGGAGCGAGCCATTTCGGATGTCCCTCCTTACTTGCTCAGCTGGCGACGGCGCATAATCAGCTTATCCGTCGACTTGTTGTTGCGAGTCTTCTTACCCTTGGTCGGCTTGCCCCACGGGGTAACCGGATGACGGCCACCAGAGGTACGGCCTTCACCACCACCATGCGGGTGGTCGATCGGGTTCATGGCCACGCCGCGGACATGCGGGCGGAAGCCCAGCCAACGGGTGCGACCAGCCTTACCCAGGCTGATGTTCTGCTGATCCGGGTTCGACACCGCACCGATGGTCGCCAGGCATTCGCCACGGACCATGCGCAGTTCACCCGAAGCCAGACGGATCTGGGCGTAGCCCTGGTCCTTACCGACCAGCTGCACGTAGGTGCCGGCCGAACGAGCCATCTGACCGCCCTTGCCCGCCTTCAGTTCCACGTTGTGCACGATCGTGCCGACGGGGATGTTCTTCAGCGGCAGGGTGTTGCCCGGCTTGATGTCGGCCTTCAGGCTGGACACAACCTGATCGCCGACAGCCAGACGCTGCGGAGCCAGGATGTAGGACAGCTGACCGTCTTCATAACGGATCAGGGCGATGAACGCGGTACGGTTCGGATCGTATTCCAGGCGTTCAACAGTTGCGACCACGTCGAACTTGTTGCGCTTGAAATCGACCAGACGGTAACGGCGCTTATGCCCACCGCCACGGAACCGCATGGTGACGCGGCCCGTGTTGTTGCGACCACCCTTCTGACGCAGACCTTCGGTCAGCGACTTTTCGGGCTTGCCCTTCCACAGATCGGACCGATCGACGATAACCAGCTGGCGCTGGCCGGGGGTCGTCGGCTTGTAACTCTTCAATGCCATCGCATTAGACTCCCGTCGTCACATCGATCGACTGGCCATCGGCCAAGGAGATAATCGCCTTCTTGAAGTCATTGCGCTTGCCGAGGTAACCACGGAAACGCTTGGTCTTGCCCAGCTGACGCAGGGTGTTGACGGCCTTGACCTTCACATTGAAGACGATTTCGATCGCCTGCTTGATTTCACCCTTGGTCGCGTCCAGCGGAACGCGGAAGGTGACCTGGTTGTGCTCGGACCCCATGGTCGCCTTTTCGGTGATCACCGGGGCGCGGACGATATCATACGCCCGTTCCTTGCTGATCTGGGCCTTGCTCATTTCAGTCGAGCCTCCAGAGCCTGCACGGCGTCCTTGGTCAGAACCAGGGTATCGCGACGCAGAATGTCGTAGACGTTGGCGCCCTGCTGGGGCAGCACGTCGATGAACGGCAGGTTGCGCGAAGCCAGAGCGAAATTGATCTCGACTTCCTGACCCGAGATGAACAGGGCGTTCGCCAGGTTCAGCTTGGCCAGACGAGCAACCAATTCCTTGGTCTTGGGGCTGGCGGCCGAAGCGCTGTCCAGAACCACCAGCTTGCCTTCGGCAGCCTTGGCCGACAGAGCGGTCTTCAGAGCCAGAGCGCGGACCTTCTTGGGCAGGTCATGGGCGTGCGAACGCACCACCGGCCCGAAGATCACCCCGCCGCCACGGAACTGCGCGGAACGCAGCGAACCCTGACGGGCGCGACCGGTGCCCTTCTGATTGTACGGCTTCTTGGTAGTCCCGGAGACTTCCCAAATCTGCTTGGTCTTGTGGTTGCCGCTGCGACGCTTGGCGAGCTGGTAATTAACCATGCGCGCCAGCAGGTCACTGCGGACCTCCAGTCCGAACACCTCGTCCGACAGCTCGATCGAGCCGACGTTCTGGGCGTCGAGGTTAACGACGTCGATCTTCATCGCCCTCAATCCTTCTGCTCTTCGGCGCCAGCGGCAGCCTTGATGCCCGCGGGGAACGGCACGCCCTCGGGCAGCTTCTTCTTCACCGCATCGCGCACCAGCACCCAGCCGCCTTCCGAACCAGGAACAGCGCCCTTGACCAGGATCAGACCGCGGCTGGCGTCGGTCGACACCACCGTCAGGCTCTGAGTGGTCACTTGCGAGTCACCCATGTGACCGGCCATCTTCTTGTTCTTGAAGACCTTGCCGGGATCCTGGCGGTTACCAGTCGAACCGTGCGAACGGTGCGACACGGACACGCCGTGGGTGGCTTCCAGGCCACGGAAATTGTGGCGCTTCATACCACCGGCAAAACCCTTACCGATGGTGGTGCCAGTGACGTCCACGAACTGGCCGGGGACGAAATGGGTGGCAGCCAGCTCAGTGCCGACTTCCAGAAGAGCATCCTCACTCACGCGGAACTCGACCACCTTCTTCGGCGGTTCCACCTGAGCCTTGGCATAATGGCCGCGTTCGGCCTTGCTCACATTCTTGACCTTCGCCTGGCCGAAACCAAGCTGAACGGCGCTGTAGCCGTCCTTTTCCACAGAGCGGGTCGAGACCACCTTAACGGTGTCAACCTTCAACACGGTGACCGGCACGTGGGTGCCGTCCTCGGTGAAGATTCGGGTCATGCCGACCTTCTGGGCGATGAGACCGGATCGCATCGTCACTTCCTTTAGAGTTTGATCTCGACGTCGACGCCAGCGGCGAGGTCGAGCTTCATCAACGCATCAACGGTCTGGGGCGTCGGATCGACGATGTCCAGAAGACGCTTATGCGTGCGGATTTCGAACTGCTCACGCGACTTCTTGTCGATGTGCGGCGAGCGGTTCACGGTGAACTT
>JASLCK010000050.1 GCA_030151865.1 Rhodospirillaceae bacterium
TGCCGGTGCAGCGTTATAAGCAGGTTCTGGGCGCGGTGATGTTGTCGTCATCGGGCGACGACATTCAGCAAAGCCTGTTCAAGGTGCGCCTGACCATCTTTCAGGCCTTCGCTTTTGCCCTGACCATCACCATTGCTTTGTCCTTGTATCTGGCAGGCACCATCGCCCGGCCGATCCGCCGTCTGGCCGCCGCCGCCGACCGGGTGCGACGCGGTCATGGCCGTCGTCACAACATCCCCGATTTAACCGCCCGGCGTGACGAAATCGGTGAATTGTCCAGCGCACTGCGCGATATGACCGAAGCCTTGTGGCGGCGGATGGACGCCATCGAAGCCTTTGCCGCCGACGTCGCCCACGAGATCAAGAACCCCCTGACCTCGCTGCGTTCGGCGGTGGAAACCGTATCGCGCATCAGCAATCCCGAACAACAACGCAAGCTGATGGCCATCATTCAAGATGACGTGACCCGCCTGGACCGGCTGATTTCTGACATTTCCGACGCATCGCGCCTGGACGCCGAACTGTCGCGGGCGGAAACCGACCCCTTGCAATTGCGCCCGATGATCGAGGCCATGGCCGCTATCTATCGCGACACTGGCGCAACCGGAGGGGTGAGTGTCACCGTGCAATCCGATCCCAAGGACGATTTGCAGGTTTTGGGCATCGAAAGCCGTCTGGGACAGGTGCTACGCAACCTGCTGACCAACGCCTTATCCTTCAGTCCGCCGGGCAGCGAAATCATCCTGCGCACCAGCCGCACCAAGACCGGCCCCAAACCAGAAGTAGTGATCGAAGTGCTGGACCAAGGCCCCGGCATTCCCGACAACAAGCTGGACGCAATCTTCGAACGGTTCTATTCCGAACGCCCCAAGGACGAAAAATTCGGCACCCATTCAGGGTTGGGGCTGTCGATTTCCAAACAGATCGTCGAGGCCCATGGCGGAACCATCACCGCTGCCAACCGTATCGATGAAAGCGGCGCGGTGCTTGGCGCTCACTTCACGGTTCGCCTGCCCGCCGTCCAGAATTCGACGCCTTCGCCGCGTCCGGCTGCGCAGGATCGTTGACTCGCCGCTCGCGCCGATCCACCCTGTAGGGATGATCAGACTTCATGGCACCTGCATAGACATCGACGGGTCGGGCGTGCTTCTGCGCGGCGCGTCTGGGTCAGGCAAATCCGATCTGGCGTTGCGCCTGATCGATGAAGGGGCGCGATTGGTCGCCGACGATCAGGTCGAGATCGAACGCGAAGGCGAACATTTGGCCGCCCGTCCGCCCGCCACTATCGCGGGCATGATGGAAGTGCGCGGGCTGGGCCTGTTCCGCCTGGGGCATATCCCCTCTACGGTCCGTCTGGTAATCGATCTGGTCCCTGCGGATACCGTGGAACGCCTGCCCGATCCCGAAACCGTCGATCTGCTGGGTATCGCCGTCCCCCTGGTGCGCTTGGCCCCGTGGGAAAGCTCGGTGACAGCCAAGGTACGCCTTGCCCTGCGCATGGCCCTGGGAACCCTGACTCCCATACGATGATGCAAGACGCCGCTCCCGACACCGCCGCCCTCCAGGGCGTCCCGTCCGGTTCGGCGCCGGATCGGTCAGGCTGTGGTGCCGATCCATCGGATCAGAACAAGCTGGTTTTGGTCACCGGCATGTCGGGGGCTGGCAAGACCCACGCCCTGAAGGCCCTGGAAGATATGGGCTATGAAGCCCTGGACAACCTGCCGCTGTCGCTGTTGGGGGCACTGGTCCGTCCCGGTGCGGTGCCATCGGCCCTGACCCGCCCGCTGGCTATCGGCATCGACATCCGCACCCGCGATTTCGGCGTCGCCAGCATGCTGGCGGAAATGGACCGTCTGCATGCGGAAAGCTGCGTCGATATGCAGCTTTTGTTCATGGATTGCGAAGACGAAGTGCTCTGTCGACGCTTCACCGAAACCCGCCGCCGCCACCCCCTGGCCCAGGATCGCCCGCTGATCGACGGTATCCGTCACGAACGAGAACTGGTCTCGCCCCTGCAAAGCCGGGCCGATCTGCTGATCGACAGCACCGATTTACCGCCGGGCGAACTCAAACGCATTCTGACCGGCCATTTTGGCCTGGACCACAAACCGGCCTTAGTGATCTTCCTCACCTCGTTTTCCTATCGCCGCGGCCTGCCGCGCGAGGCTGATCTGGTGTTCGATGCCCGCTTTCTGGCCAATCCCCATTATGATCCGGCCTTGCGCCCCTTGACAGGGCGCGATCCGGCGGTCGCCCATTATGTGGAAGGCGACCCTGATTTTCAGACCTTCTTTACCTCTCTGACCGGGCTGATCGGGCCGTTATTGCCGCGTTTCGCCGCCGAGGGGAAAAGTTATCTAACAATTGCCGTCGGGTGCACCGGCGGCCGCCATCGTTCGGTGGCGATCACCGAAAAGCTGGGCCAATGGCTGCGCGATGCCGGACAGAGGGTAGACCTCAGGCATCGCGAGCTTGAGGAGGGGGAAATAAAGTGAAGGTCGCACAATGATTGGAATGGTCCTTGTCACCCACGGCCGACTTGCCGACGAGCTGGTCGCCGCCCTTGAACACGTGGTCGGTCCGCAATCCAGTATCGCCACGGTCTGCATCGGACCGGAAGACGATATGGAACAGCGCCGCCAGGATATCTTGCAATCCACCACCAAGGTCGATGACGGCTCGGGCGTGGTGGTGTTGACCGATATGTTCGGCGGCACCCCGTCCAACCTGGCCATCTCGATCATGGATAAGGCCAAGGTGGAGGTGATCGCAGGCGTCAATCTGCCCATGCTGATCAAGCTGGCCAGCGTGCGCCATCATGAAAATCTGGCCAACGCCGTGATCAGCGCCCAGGAAGCGGGCCGTAAGTACATCAACGTCGCTTCCAGCTTGCTGTCCCAGGACAATACGTAATTTCGTGACGGATATGACCAACGCTACCGAAAACGCCGGTGCTGACGTGCAAAGCAGCGCCACCATCACCAATCGGCGCGGCCTGCATGCCCGCGCCGCCGCCAAGTTCGTCAAGCTGGCCAGCCAGTTCAAGGCTCAGGTCACCGTGTCAAACCGCGGTATCGACGTCTCAGGCCTGTCCATCATGGGACTGATGATGCTGGCCGCCGGGCCGGGCACCACCATCGACCTGAAGGGATCGGGCGAAGATGCCGCCCAGGCCGTACAGGCCCTGGTCGATCTGATCGACAGCAAATTCGACGAGGATTAACCCCGCCCATGACCACGCCCGAGGAACGGTCCGCACTGGATGTTCGCGCCCCCACGGGCGAACGGGTGTTCGTCGGTCTGGGGGTCAGTCCGGGCATAGCCATCGGGGTTGCCTATCCCCATGACGCCGGGGCGGTCATCGTCCCGGAATACAAGATCGCCAAGGACAAGATCGAAGCCGAGCGCGCCCGCTTTGCCGCCGCCGTCGATGGGGCCACCCGTCAGATCGGCAAGCTGCAAAACAAGGCGCGCGGCCTGCCGGGTTCGGCCGGGGAAGAGTTGGGATATCTGCTGGAAGCTTATCAGCAGATGCTGAATGGCTCGCGTCTGGTGCGCGGGGTCGATCAGCGCATCGCGGCAGACCGTATCAACGCCGAAGCCGCCGTGCAGATTGAAATCAACGGCATCGTGCGCGGCTTTGCCGCCATGGAGGATGCCTATCTGGCGGCGCGGATCGAAGACATCCGCGAAGTCGGGCGCCGTCTGGTCCGCAATCTGACCAAGACGCCCTATAAACCCTTTTCCATGCTGCCCAAGAACGCCGTCATCCTGGCCGAGGAATTGACCCCGGCTGATACGGCTTTGCTGGACCCCAGTGCCGTTGCAGGCATGGCTACCGTATTGGGCGGCACCGCCAGTCATACCGCAATCATGGCCCGATCCCTGGGATTGCCCGCTGTGGTCGGCCTGGCGGGCGTCCTGACCGGCATCGTACCCGGTCAGATCGTGATTATCGATGGCGCCGATGGCAAGGTAGTGCTGAATCCGTCGGAAGAGACACTGGCGGCCTATCGCGGGCGGCGGGCCGATTATCTGCGCACCCGGCGCAAGCTGAACCGTCTGAAAAAAGTGCCCGCCGTCACCACCGATGGCGCGCAGATCACCTTGCAGGCCAATCTGGAACTGCCGGCTGAGATCGATGCGGTTTTATCCATGGGCGCCGCCGGGGTCGGTCTGTTGCGCAGCGAGTTCATGTTCATGAACCGCGACGAACTGCCCGACGAGGATGAGCAATACGCCATCCTGCGCGATCTGGTGAAACGGCTGGACGGGCGCAACCTGACCATTCGCACCCTGGATGCGGGCGGCGATAAAATGGCTCCGGCCTTGGGCATCGGCAGCGGCCCCAATCCGGCGTTGGGACTGCGCGCCATCCGTCTCTGTCTGAAGCGTCCGGAAATTCTGGAAACCCAACTGGCTGCGATCCTGCGGGCCGGAGCGCACGGGCCAGTCCGCATCCTGATCCCCATGGTCTGCGCTGTAGAAGAATTGCTGGCGGTGCGCGCCGCCATGGACAGTGTGGTGCGCCGCCTCAAGCGCCGCCATATCCCCTTTGCCAATCCCCTGCCGCCCATCGGCACCATGATCGAAGTTCCCGGCGCCGCTTTGGCTGCCGACGCCCTGGCCTGGCATTCGGACTTTTTTGCCATCGGCACCAATGATCTGACCCAGTACACCCTGGCTATCGACCGCGCCGATGAAGCGGTGAACCACCTTTACAATCCCCTGCATCCGGCGGTGTTGCGATTGATCCAGTTTGCCGCCGAAGCCGCCATGCGGGCGCGCATTCCCGTCAGCGTCTGTGGCGAAATCGCTGGTGATCCCCGCTATACCGCTTTGCTTTTGGGATTGGGCATCCGTGACCTGTCGATGGCCACCCACAGCATTCCCACCGTCAAGCAACGGGTGCGTACCCTGGATCTGATGGCAGCGACCCGCCGGGTTCGGGCCATCATGGATCAGTCGGATACCACCCGCATCGGCCAGTTGTTGGACGATTTTAACCGTGGATCAGACTAACCGGCCACCCGTGTCCCTAAGCGCAAGGATTGCCGAACGGAACCGGCCTTTGCTATACCCCTGACCAAGTTGTCTCAGGAGCCGTCACCATGACCTTCACCGATTATAAAGTCGCCGACATTTCTCTTGCCGAATGGGGCCGCAAGGAAATCACCATCGCCGAGACCGAAATGCCCGGCCTGATGGCCCTGCGTAAGGAATACGGCACGTCCAAGCCGCTGGCGGGAGCCCGCATCGTCGGCTGCCTGCACATGACCATTCAGACCGCCGTGCTGATCGAAACCCTGGTGGCTCTTGGCGCTTCGGTGCGCTGGTCGTCTTGCAATATCTTCTCGACCCAGGATCAGGCCGCCGCCGCCATCGCCGCCGCCAACATCCCGGTCTTCGCCTGGAAGGGTGAAACCGAAGAAGAATTCTGGTGGTGCATCGAACAGACCCTGAAGGGTCCGGACGGCTGGACCCCCAACATGGTTCTGGACGATGGCGGCGACGTCACCCAGATCCTGCACGATAAGTACCCGGAAATGCTGAAGGACATCCGCGGCATTTCGGAAGAAACCACCACCGGCGTGCATCGTCTGTATGAAATGGCCAAGACCGGTAAGCTGCTGGTGCCCGCCATCAACGTCAATGACAGCGTCACCAAGTCGAAATTCGACAATCTCTATGGCTGCCGCGAGTCGCTGGTGGACGGCATCCGCCGCGGCACCGACGTGATGATGGCCGGCAAGGTCGCC
>JASLCK010000129.1 GCA_030151865.1 Rhodospirillaceae bacterium
GGACTCGAACCCGCGACCTCCGGCGTGACAGGCCGGCGCTCTAACCAACTGAGCTACACCCCCTCGCGTTGGGGAGCGGACGTATAACAAGCTTTCCGACCCTGGGCAAGAGGGGATTTTCACAGAAATGCACTTTTATGAAATATGTGAATTTTTTCCTTATATTTTAGGCGAAAATTCATGGCTGTTGGGAGCGGATCGGGCTGGGAGTATAAGGAGTGACCGCGTAAGGCTTAGCAGCAAGGACATGACGATGGCCGAGGTGATCAACTTCAACCGCGCCCGTAAAGCCCGCGATAAGGCAGACGATAAACGTCAGGCTGAGATCAACCGTGCCAAATTCGGCCGCACCAAGGCTGAACGGCAAAAGGAAGAGGCCCAGGCCGAACAGGCCGCCCGTTTGTTGGATGGCCATAAGCTGAAAAGCGAAGACGAGGCGCCGGAATAGCGGCTGCCCCGTTAAGGGGGCACCTGCTCACTCTTTCCAGAAACGGGGTAGGGCGTCATAGCGTTTCAGCGCTTGCCCGGTTTCCTCTAACAGGGGGGAGAGGCGGGCGCGGTGCCAACCCGCAATCATGCCCGCCGCCCAAAGCTGGTCGGGGGATTGACTGGCGCGGGCATGGTCGGACAGACGCTGTTCGGCCACGGCGATGTCGTTCAGCATGCCCAGATCGTCTTGCACTTGCCCCAGGATCAATGCGGCCTTGCGGGCCTTCTTCTCGGAAAACAGGGCGGCGAAGAAGTCCACCGCATAGCGCAGCTTCTTGACCTCGATCCGGCCTTGATGACGGATGTCGGCGGGCAGATGGTCCAATCCCTTCAGGGCCTTGGCCACCTTGCGGTCACGCTGGCGCAAGACCTGACGGGCAAAGTCTCCAACCGGTTGGGCCAGGCGGGCCTGTGCTTCTGACGGGACGGGGGAGAGCCATTGGCCGCCTTCAACCCATTGCCCCAAGGTCAGGATCAGACGGGTCAGGCGCGGATCGGTTTGGGTGGCGATGGTATCCTGATAGGCTTGATCGCGCAGCCGCACGAAATCGTCCTGCAATGCGGCCAATCCGGGAATGGATTGATGATGGTCCTGCTGCAAATTCTCGGCGAACGGTGTCAAAATTTCGTCGATGAAGACATGAATGTCGCGGGCTGGACTTAAGATCCCTTGCAACCAGCGCAGTTCCTCCCGCAGCGCCTGGCTGTCGGGACTGTTCAGGCAATCCTTGAAGATGTTAAAGGCCGAACGCAGACGGCGGATGGCGACCCGCATCTGATGGACGGCTTCCGGCGCGCCGGTCTTGGTCAGGCAATCCTGGTTGGCCAGCAATTGTTGAATGCAGGACCGGGCGATGATTTGCAAGGCATCGGCGACAGTATTGTGCTCAGTCAGGTCGATGCGAGTGGCTTTGACGGCTTGCGGCAGCTTGCCTTCCACCAGCGCATATCCCCGTTCCCCTTTGCTGATGGTCAGCACCCGGGCTGGCAGGTTCTTTTGCAGGGTCAAAGCAAGATCGAACAGATGGTGAGGTTGCCCGGCTTTCAGTTCCAGTTCCGCCTCGATGATCGGTTGACTGCGGTCATCGGTGGTCACTTGGCCTTCATCCAGGGCCAGCTCCACTTCCCACTCATCGTTGCCCAACAGATAGATGGTGCGTTTGATCTCGGTGGTGAACAGGGGGCGCAACGACCGCAGAATTTGCCCATCAGCGAACATCTGCGCCAGATCGGTGGTTTGCAGATGTCCGGCTTCCGGCAGGTCGCCGCTGATCTCAGTTTCCCATTCGCGCCGCGCCCAGGCTCCGCCCAGGCATTCCCCCATGGTCTTCAGTGTCTGAATGCGCCGTCTGCCGATATGGCGAACCCGCAGCACCACTTCGTTGTCGCGCAGATCAAAATCCGGGGTGTCGAAATAAACCGATTTTTGAAACCGGGTGCGAGGCTGAGCCCGCTTCAGTTCCTTCAACGCGGCATGACGACGCAGGCGACGCATGGCGGCGGCGTCGATTTCCAGTTTCAATTCGGTTTCTGTGCTCAAGGCGGTGTCTCCGACCATGGTGTGACGATTTTAACCGAAAGGGGAAAAATAGGAAGGCGGCTGCGGCGGGACCTTGCGCTTTGCCGCACCAGGGCCTTGGCCCCACTTGCGCCGGGGGCAAGGCTTTGTCATGGTGACGATACTGATTATTCCTGAGGCTTTTTGATCGAAGATCCATAGCGGTCTGGTCAAAAACATTCGGGAGACCAATAGGGAAGGGGGCTTAAAATGGCGATGTCCTGGCGTTGGGCGATGGCGGCGGCAGTCGCTTGTGGCCTTTCCGGCTGTGGTCCGCTCTATGACAGCTCCAGCTTCAACCGCGCCATGACGGCCGATGGGGCTTATGGCTCGGCGGCAATGACGGCGGTGTCCAAGGGGGATTGGTTGACCGCCGAGGATATGGGCAATCGCGGTCTGCGCCAGAATGCCCGTGATCCTTATGCTCTGTTGGCCTTGGCGACGGTTTATCAGAACACTGGTCGTCAGGAGCTGGCCCGCCAATATTATCAATCCCTCGCCTCGCTGCACCCGCAGGAAACTGCCGTGATCGGATCCGGTCCCGGCGTGCAGCGCATGACCATCGAGGAAATCGCCTTGCGCGCCTTGGCCAGCTATGCCCAAAGCGACGCTTCTGTCCTGACCGGTTCCGGCGGTGGGCGCGATGGCGCGGTTTATGATCCAGCCCAGATCGAAGACAACAATATCGCCAGCCGTTTCCGCACCTTGCAGCGTCTGCGAGACGACGGCCTGATCACCCGTGTGGAATATGATGAACGCCGCGCCGCTAATTTGGGGGCGCTGTTGCGCTATACCGTCAAACGTCCTGTCGCTGCGGGCCTGGGGCAACCGGCTCCTGATGCCGACCAGATTATCGCCCGCCTGAAGACCCTGGGCGCAGTGCTAGAGGAGAAAGTCATCACTGCCGCCGAGCAAAGTGCTGAGCGCGACGTGATTTTGGAAAGCCTGCTGCCCCTGAAGCCGCGCCAGAAGACCGATCTGGCGACGCCGATCACCTCACAAATGGAGATGGCGGCGGCGATCGGACGGATCGAGAAGTTCTATCAGGCCGAAGTCATCAAGGCGGCTGAACGCACTCGTGAGCGCGATGCCGTGCAAAGCAGCTATCAGGCCCATGTAGCGCGGGCCGAGATGGCATCGCGCGCGGCAGCGGCCTTACCTGTGCCAACGCCTCAGGCCAAGGGGCCGGGGCTGCGGTTGGGCTCCTATGGTAGCGAAGCGTCGGCGGAGAAGGCTTGGCAGACCCTGCAGGCCCAGTTCCCGGAACAACTCTCTGGCCTGTCTCCCGTCATCAGCAAAGTGTCGGCGCGACGTGGCGGGGCCTTCTGGCGTCTGTCGGCTGGACCTTTGGCTGATCGCAAGAGCGCGGCGGAAGCCTGCCGCATCATCAAGCGCCGCACCGGCCATTGCGAGGTGGTGACCCTGAAATAAGGGGGGCAACTGCGCTCTGTCTCTTTTTTGTAAAAGAAGCTTGCCGGATCATGGCGGGCGTGGATATAGTGGTGTCTCGCCTCATTCGAGACGAACTTCCTTCTGACAGCGACAGAACACGCCGCTTTCTCGCGGTGGATAAGCCGTCTGTCGGTTCAGGAAACGGTTCGAAAAAGAGCGAAAAAGGTGGTTGACACGGCTTTGTGAAAGCAGTAGAAACCGCCTCCCGCTGATGAGGACTGGAGACGGTCTGAACGGTGGGTTGGAGAGGGAGGCGGAGACGCTGAACTTTCTGTAAAAAGGTGGTTGACACGGCGATCTGGTCGTTGTAGAAACCGCGCCTTCCGCCGCGAAGCCGACGCT
>JASLCK010000167.1 GCA_030151865.1 Rhodospirillaceae bacterium
TTGAGCCTAGCTGGCGCCGGAGGCGCCGCCGCCAGAGGCATTAACGAGAGCTGTTTCCGTTTGAACGGAAACAGCTCTAGAGACGGTGCGGCAGATCGCTGGGGGGGCGGCGCACCACCGAGAACCAATATTCCTGAATGCCATGAATGGCGCGGAACAACTGTTCCATATCCACCGGCTTGGTGACGAAGCCATGCGCGCCCAGATCGTAAGATGACACGATATCGCGTTCGATATCGGATGTGGTCAACACAACGACGGGAATCCGCGCCAGGATGGGATCGGCCTTCATGGCCTGCAAGACTTCGCGCCCGTTCATCTGCGGCATATTAAGGTCCAGCAGCACCAGATCAGGGGTCGGAGCTTCGCCGTGATTGCCTTGCTTGCGCATGACCGCCATGGCCTCCAGGCCATTGCCCGCCGTAGTGACGTTGCATAGAAAGCGGCCTTCCGCCAGGGCCAGTTTGGTCAAGCGGATGTCGCCCGGTTCGTCATCGACCAGCAAAATCTGAAACGGGGCGGCGTTGGTGCCGACCATGGCGCTACTCCTTACTGACCGGCAGGGAGAAACAAAGCGATGCTCCCCCGGTTTTCACATTTTCGACCCAGATAGCCCCTTTGGCCGCCTCGACGATTTTACGCGCGATGGCCAACCCGATGCCGGTTCCACCCCCCATGGCCCCCGAAGACTTGGCCCTGCTGGCCAATCGTTCAAAAACGCTGAACACCCGATCATGGAATTCAGCGGGAATGCCATAACCGTTGTCCGTTACCACGATCACCGCCATGGCGCCTTCGAAGCGGGTGGTAACCCGGATTTCCAAGGCAACGTCAGGACGGCGGTTCTCAATAGCATTGCGCAACAGAACCACAAACAGTTCTGTCAGACGGGGCGCAGGAATACAAGGGTATGGCAGCGGATCAAAGCGGATGTCTGCCGCGCTTTGCACGATCAGGGTGTCCAGCTTGTCCATGGCGGTGGACAAACATTGTTCAGCCGAGCAGGGCGCGGGTGTTTCGTCGGTTTCCTGAACCGACAGATAAAGCTGGGCGTCGCGCAGCAGGGCTTTCAGGCGCATCGCCCCTTCCAGCACATAATCGATGGCTTCCTGGGCATCGCCCGCCAGAGGCTTGGGCAACAGCTTTTCCAGGCGCTGGGCAAAGGCATATTGCAGCCGTACCGGTTCTTGCAGGTGGTGGGCCAGAACTTCGGTAAAGCGTTCCAGATCTTGCTTGGCTGATTCCAGTTTGCGATTGGCCGCCACCTGGGCGCGGCTGGCGTTGGTCAGCAACAAGGCGGCGATGGCCGAAATCGCCGTAAACAACACCATGGCCAGACCGATCTTGATGGCGTCCGACCACCAGCCCGCCAGACAATCAGCAACCGACAGCCCCACCCACAGGGTCAGGGGATAATTGCCAACCCGGCGATAGGTGAAAATACGTTGAACCTTGTCGATGCCGGCAGGCGCTTCATAGCTGCCGCCAACCGGGTTGGACTTCCAGCGCTCGATAATGTCGGGCGACATGTTGGTAACGCCGATGGTGCTTTTGCCTTCCACGTCTTCAGGATAGCGGGCCAGATTGACAAAGCCCTCGCCACGCAGCGACACCATGCCGTTTTTGCCCAAATCCAGGGTGCTGAACAACTGGGTCAAGCGGCTGATGGGCAGGGGGGCGTAAACGATCCCGGCAAAGCTGCCATTGGCATTAGTCAGGCGGCGGGCAAACACCACCAGCCACTGATTGGTGATGCGCCCCAGCAACGGTTTGGAAATAATCAGCCCGGCGGCAGGATCGTCGCGGCTGGCCAGAAAATAATCGCGGTCCGACGCGGTGAATTTACTGCCCGTTTCGATGTCGGGGCCGTAAATCGTGATCCCGTCCTTGTCGGTAACCCGCAAGCTTTCCAGGATCGGCAGCCGTTGACGGTGAACCGCCAAAAAGCTGGTCATGCTGTGCGAATCAACACGACCCGTCGCCATCTGCCGGGAAAACTCGTCACTGACATCCAACAGGCTTTGATCAATCAACGAGATTTGGCCGCGGATATTTTCCACCAGCAACGCCGACAGGTTCTGACTGTTGATCAGACCCCGGTCATAAAGGTTGTCCCAAGAATTCTTAAGGGCCAGACCGCCCAGAAGATAGGCCAGCAAGTTAAGCAGCACGACCGTCACCACCGGCAGACGCAACGTGGTCTTTCCGGTCTGGGCAATCAGGGCATCCGGGGATGCGCCTTTGCGGTGGTCGGCCTTTTTGTCTGTCACTGTCCTTCGTCCTTCTGGTGGCGGAACTACTCGCCACAGGACCGATTTCAAGGCTTGGGATTGATAACCCGGCGGTGATTGAACCTTACCGCGCGGGGTTTAGATACCCTTTTTTATCATCGGGGAACATAACAATTGTCACAAAAAAGATGGGTGTAAGATTACGTCAGAAAACTGTGCAAGAGGGTGCGCACCAGAATGCCGACGCAGGCTCCGGCCGCAGCGGGTTTCCAGACGGCGGCGACCCGGCGTCCCGCCGAAGCCAGAACGGCAACGCCAGGAATATCCAGAGGATGGATCAGAAAACCAGCCCCCGCATTCAGCAATTGGGCGGGCATGTTGCCCTTGCGGACCATTTCATCGACGACGCCCATCATGGCTGTGCCGCCTGCCAGATATTTGGTCAGGGTCGGCAGAATAATCGCCGGATCGATGCCTGCCATGACCAGACCTGGGGCGATCCAGGCGGTTAAAGCGGCAATGGCGCCAAACTGGCGCAGGGCGGTCACCACCACCAGCGATAAAACCAGCATGGGGATGGAGCCCACGGCGATTTTAAAGGCTTCGGCTCCGGCATGATTGATGACGTCCAAAACGCCTTTGGCGCTTTCCGCCACCGGATGGCGCAGGGTTTCGTCGGTCAGTTTTTCCGATGCATCCAAAGACCGGCCAAAGCCGTGATAACAGACCGCCGCCGCAACCAGCCCGCCCACCACCGACCAAGCCAGAACCCATCCCAGATGCAGTCCCATGGACGCCATGGGAAACGTGGCATTGGCCTGTGCCATGGCCAGCACCATGGCGAACACGGCGGCCAGATGGCGGTCCGACGCGCCGCGTTGTTCCATCATGGCCAAAGTCGCGACGGGGGCGGCAAAGCTGACTAGATTGACCTGCAAGGCGGCGAACACCCCCAGCCCGGTCAGGCCGAACGGGCGCAGCGCCGGGGCGATGCGGACGACCAGCCAATCCAGGATGCCCCTGGCTTCCAGCAGGCGCATCAAGGTCAGCATGACCACCATCACCGGCAGCAGGACAAACAGGGAAAGTTCGATCGCTGAACGTCCGGCGGGTAAGACGATGTCATTGAGGATGTTCATTCTCATCACTAAGTCTTGGAAGACACCGGTTCAGCTTACCCGAGTTGGGCAGGAGGTTTTACAACACTTTATCTGGGGTTTTACGACCTGATGGCAGTTGTTTTTCAATTCTGGCTTGCTCAAACTTGGATACAAGCCGGACGCGAGGAAAACACCGGATAGAAACAGAAAACAACAACCAAGGGGGCCGACATGTCTGTTGACGCCATTTTGAAGACCAAGGGCAGCAACGTTTTCACCATCCGCCCGGAACACAGCGTCGCCGACGCTTCGACCCTGCTGGCCGCCAAGAAGGTCGGTGTGGCGGTGGTGTGCGACAGCAAGGGCACGGTGCTGGGCGTTCTGTCGGAACGCGATATCGTCAAGGCGCTGTCCACGTATGGCAAGGGCACGCTGGATTTGGCGGTGCGCAATATCATGAGCAGCCCGGCAGTGACCTGTGCCCTGGCTGATAATGCCAAGAAAATTCTGGAAATCATGACCGAGCGGCGGATCCGTCATTTACCGGTGGTGGAAAACGGCGAATTGCTGGGCATTGTGTCGATTGGCGACGCGGTCAACTTCCGTCTGAAGGAGGCCCAGGCCGAAGTCGGTGTGCTGCGCGACTATGCGGTGACCCGCTGATGTGGTGAAACAAAAACGCCGGATGGGTCCCATCCGGCGTTTTTTCATGTTCGCAAACCGGTCTGGCTTCAGGCGACCTTGGCCAGCAACTGGCCGACGCCGACGGCGATCAGGACCGGACCTTGCAGGCGGTGCAGGGCCGGTTCACCCGACAGGCGGCGCAACATGGATTCGACCAGGGTGCGCATGTCGTCGGCGCGGTTTTTCCAGTTGGCCGCTTCATCAGCCGCCTTATGGGGCGTGGCCAGATACGCCTTCATCAAGGCGACATCGCCGGCGGCCTGCCGGGCATTGCTGCTGAGCAGGCGCGACAAGGCGCTGCCGGTGGCGCCGGAACGTTCCGACACATCGATGATCTGTTGGGCCAGCGCCCCCAATCCAACGCTGTCGGCGCGCGCGCGCATCACCGCCAGCGAAGCATCCGGGGTCTTGCCGACGATTTCCGCCTGCAAGGCAAAGGCCGGGGCGACCTTCAGGTGGGCGGGCTTGCCGTCGAAGGTCATGAAGATGATGTCCATGCCGCCGGTTTCGTGATCGACGTCAAAGCG
The DNA here is from genome assembly GCA_030151865.1 of Rhodospirillaceae bacterium. Classification (GTDB taxonomy): domain Bacteria; phylum Pseudomonadota; class Alphaproteobacteria; order Rhodospirillales; family Magnetospirillaceae; genus JASLCK01. The sequence goes on from JASLCK010000167.1 coordinate 4,543, forward strand.
GAAAATACCGCTGCGGGCAATCTCGGCATCGGACAGGCTGGCCTTGGTGACGGCGGCCTCATAACGGCGACCACCCGAAAAGACATTGCCGTTGCGGGTGAATTCCACCCCGACATCCTGACCGGACAAGGCGTCGGTCAGCAGAAACTTGATGACCTTGGCGTTGAATTCCGCCAGACGCGCCGTTTCCGGTCGCAAATCCGGGGCATTCAGGCCAAAGCCGCGGATGGCCTGATGCATCAGGTCGGCGCGGAACGCAAACAGCGGCCCCAAGGCGGCGGCGGCATCCTTGGCGTCGGCGGTGGTCGGATCGGCTGCCCAGGCGGCATCGACCCGATCCCAGGCGTCATCATAGGCTTTGTTGTTTACGACGGTGATCATCTTACTGGCGGCTCCCAGCCCGGGGCGACTTAGATGGCCGCACCATACCATTTCTTTTCGATTGTCACACGTCGGACATTACATCTGAGCGTTCGGCACCTCTTACCGTTCGGCTTTGGGCCAAATCGCCAGACGGACATTGCCCCAGAAATCGCCGCCTACTTTCAAGGGGACGTTGAACTCCTTCAGCATCACCGTTTCGGTGTCGTTCATCTTGCGGGCATAGGTCTGGATATAGCCGGGCAGGCGGTTGCGGGCCGCCAGAATACCGGTGCGGTCGTCAAAGATGCGCCGGTTACGGCAGTTGGCGGCGTTCCAGGCGGCATCATTGGAGCGCTGGGGATGGGAATATTTGCGGTTATGGGTAGCGATAAAGCCGTTGCGGTCCACCGCCAGACAAAAGACCACACGGGTATCTTTTTCCAGGATCGGTTCGGTCAGGGGCGGCAACACCCGATCGGTAAAATCGCAATGCCCACACAGAAACTGCTGGGGGTTGGTGCCCTCCATCGGGCGGTACAGGCTGTCGAACAAAGCATCGCGGCTGATGGTGCGGTCACGCAGTCCGCGCTCGAACGCTTCCTCGATGCGTCGGGCAATGTCGCCGGCCACATTCAGATAATGCTGATCTTCCTGGGCCGAGGCTTGCAGCACGCCGTCGATCCGCCGCAACACGTCGGGGGCGGCGTTGTAGAATTGCACATGGGTGCCCAATCCGGTGATCGCCGTAATTTTGGCGGGTAACGCACCAATGTCTTGAATCTCCACTTGGCCGTTTTGTCCGGTGGCGGAGGAAGGCGGGATGGCGGACAGCAAAACCGTGTCGGGGGACATGTCGATGGTATAGCCGTCATAACGGCTGTTGCCGACCGTCAGGACGCAGCGCAGTGCCACCGGGCGACGGTTTTGTTCGGCGTTGGGCCGCGTAGTGTCCAAAACCAGCTTCAGCCGTTGTTTCAGATCGTCAACCCCATGGCTGACCACGCTGCACAACTGGTGCACCTTATGGGCGGTGTCGCCGGTGCGTTCGGCTTCCTGCAAAACCTGTTCGGCGTTTTCCGCCACCGTGCGGCTGTGCCCTGCCGCTTGTTGAGCATTGCGCATGATTTCGGCGGTGGCGGCCATCTGTTGATCGGTGGCGGCGGCCACATGGGTGGCGATGGAACTGATGTCGCTGATGGTATTGGACGCGGTCCCCACCAGAGAGATGGATTGCTGGGTGGCTCCGCCAATCTGCACCGCCTGGGCGCTGATGCCCGCGATGCCGTCTTCGGTCTGACGGGCCAGATCCTTGACCTCGTTGGCGACGATGGCAAATCCGCGTCCCAATTCCCCAGCCCGCGCCGCTTCGATGGTGGCGTTCAGCGCCAACATGCGGGTCTGCCCGGAAATTCCCCGGATCAAGCGGACAACATCGTCGATATGCTGGGCGGCGGTGTCCAGGCTGCCGACGGTTTGGCTGGTATGGCTCATCTGACCGCGGGCTTTATCCACCAGATCGGCGGCTTGCTGCACCTGGGTGGCAATTTCCCGACTGGCGGCTTCCAATTCGGCGGTAGCGGTGGCGACGGTTTCCATATTGGCGCTGGTGGTGCGGATGGCCTGACTGACGTTTTCCGCCGATCCGTTCAGATTGGCGGCAATCACGTCCAGGCGGCTGGCGCGGTCGGACAGGCACTCGGCCTGGGCCGAGATTTCACCGACGCTCATTTCCACTTCCCGTTCCAGGGCTTCGGCCAGGGCGCGCATTTCGGTTTCCAGGCTGTTGCCGGAGCTTTGATCGAAATAGGCCGTCAGCGACAGGTCGATATCCAGCATGACCGCCTTCAGCACGGCGTCGATTTTGGCCTTTGCCTGATCCTTGGACGACACGTCGATCAAATGGCCGATCAGCTTGGACAGCATCAGGGCATAGCCGCCCAGATACCATTGGGGTTTCAAGCCAATGTTGTGATGAGTGTCGCCAACCTGCCGGGCACGGGCCTGATAAGCCGCGTCGAATTGGCCGGATAACAAGGTGCGCCAATGCCGGTCCTGGCTGGACGCCAGATCCTTAATCCGGTCTGGCCCGCCAATCAGAGCCGCAGGCTCGGGCCAGCGGCCAAGATGGGCGTAAAAATCCTGACTGAATTGGGGAAGCCTTGGGCCAAGATCCGTCCCCGCTCTGGCCAATGCGGCGCGGGCGGTGGCGTCAAGTCCCAGAAAATCCAACCGGCTTTGCAAGGTGCCGGTATCGGCGAACGGAGCACTGGTGTGGGTCATCGGCTTCCTCACCTGATTGTCAGGTTTTTGTTTTGTCTGCGGGGCAATCCTTAAATATGTAAGCAAAATGCGCGCCATGCTTGGGCGGCAAATACCGGCCTTTTTTGGCAAATTGCAACGTTATGGCGGTGATTGTGAGGCAGTTGCTTTGCAATTCGCAACTGCATCTTGTCAGGACGGTGTTTCGTTGTTTTACGTCTGGTGGCTTTGGGCGGTTTTCAACCAATCGATGAAGTCTGCGGCAGGTAGGGGCGGCGAGTATCGGTATCCCTGAGCCACCGGGCATCCTGCGGCGCGCAGATGGTCCTCTTCTTCCAGGGTTTCGACCCCTTCGGCGATGGTATTCTTGCCCAGAGCGTCTGCCAGGGCCAGCACGGCGGCGACGATGGCTGAATTGTTGGCGTCGGTATGAACGCCCCGCACAAAGGAACGGTCTACCTTGATGGCGTTCAGCGGCAGCCGTTTCAGATGGCTCAGGCTGGAATAGCCGGTGCCGAAATCGTCGATGGATACCAGCACGCCTAAATCCTGCAACTGACGGATTTGCCCGATAGCCTGTTCCGGGTTGGCCATCACCGCGCTTTCCGTCAGTTCGATTTCCAGGCAGGACGGACCAAGTCCGTGCCGGTTCAGCATGGCGGCCAGATGAACCGAAAAATCGGGGTCGGCAAATTGCCGGGCCGATACATTGACGGCAATCCGCACCACGGGTTGCCCTGTCTCGCGCCATTGGGCGATCTGGCGGCAGGCTTCGTTCAGTACCCAGTCGCCAATGCGCAGGATCAGGCCGGTTTCCTCGGCCAGGGGGATGAATTCGTCGGGAGGCACCAGCCCCCGTTCCGGGCTGTTCCAACGGATCAAGGCTTCCGCGCCCGCCAGATCACCGGTCAGCAGATCGACCTTGGGTTGGTAATACAGCTGAAATTCGTTGCGATCCAAGGCCCGGCGCAGGCCGGTTTCCAGATTGAGCCGTTCGGCTGCCTGGCCGTCGCTGGCGGGATCGAAGAAACGATAGGTGTTCCGCCCTGACGATTTGGACCGGTACATGGCGACATCGGCGTTTTTCATCAAGGTGGTGATGGTTTCGCCGTCCTTGGGGTAGAGGGCAATGCCGATGCTGGCCCCGATCTGTACCTCCGACTCCTTCAGCAGCATCGGCTGCATCAGGTGGCCGATGATCTTCTCGGCGATTTCGGTCACTTCGTGCACGCCTTCGATATCGGATGCCACCACGACGAATTCATCGCCCCCCAATCGGGCGATGGTGTCGCTGCGGCGCAGGCAAGCCGACAGACGGGCGGCGACCTCGATCAGCAGCAAATCGCCGATGTCGTGGCCCAAACTGTCATTGATGATTTTAAACCGGTCCAGGTCGATGAACATCAGGGCCAACTTGCCGCCATGGCGGTGGGCGATTTCCAGGGCATGGCCCAGGCGGTCTTGCAGCAACAGCCGGTTGGGCAGGCCGGTCAGGGCGTCATGAAAGGCCTGATGGCGGATCTGTTCATCCTTGCGGTGCAGATCGGTGATGTCGTTGAAGACCGAGACAAAGCGCAGCACGCTGCCATCGTCGGCGCGTACCGCCGAAATGGTCTGCCAGGCCAAAAATGCTTCGCCATCCTTGCGGCGGTTCCAGATCTGGCCTTGCCACTCGCCATTTTCTTCCAGGCAGTGCCACAGATCTTCATAAAAAGCAGGGCCGTGGTGGTCGGATTTTAGAATTCTCGGGGTCTGCCCCACGACCTCTTCGGCTTCATAACCGGTGATGCGGGTAAAAGCGGGATTGACCGACAGGATCAGCCCGGCCACATCGGTGATGATGATGGCTTCGGCGGTGTTGTGGAAAACGCTGGCGGCCAACCGGGTTTCCGCTTCGGCGGCGCGTCGGGCCGAAATGTCTTCGACGATGGCCCAGATATAGTTCTGTTTATCTTCGCCAGCGATCACCTGCCCATGCAGACGGACCGGCACCAATTGACCGTTGGAGCGGCGATATTCCTTTTCGTAATAATCGAAATGGCCGTTTTCCTGCAGGCTTTTGATGGTTTCGGCTTCCTGGGCATGATAACTGCGCGGCGTGATATCCCAAAAGGTCAGACTCTTCAGGGTTTCCAGGTCATAGCCGACAATCGACAGAAAGGCCGGATTGGCTTCCAGGTAATGGCCGTCCTGGCTGACGCGGGCCATACCCAAAGTCGATTGTTGGAACATCTGGCGAAGCGTCTGGGCCGAGCGGAGACGGGCTTCTGCCAAATCCAAATCGGCCTTGCGTTGGCTGGCCAACAGCAGCAGGACTGCTGTCGCCAGGATGATCGCCAGGGCGAAGACGGTCCAAAGTTGGTGCTTGGTCAGGGCACTTTCGGCAGCCAAATCCGTCGCCGCCAGTCCAACGATGGCGATCAGGGGATACCCCTTGACCCGACTATAGCCGTAATAGCGCCATTTGCCGTCCAACGGACTGATGCCGTCATAGGTGCCGTTGGCCGATTGTCCCAGGGCGGGCCATAGGGGCGAGGCATCGGTGGTTTCCCCCAGATGGGTGATCCCTTCGGCCGATCCCCGTGCCCGAATCAAATGGTCTTCGCCCACCAGTTGGACGACGCCGTTGGGGCCGATTTTTTCCTGATCGTAATAGCGGGAAAACAAATCCGGCGAGACTGCGGCGGCGATCATGCCGCCCATGGTGCCGTTGGCCTGATGAATGCCCCGTGTCACGGGGATCACCCACTGCTTATTCATCCGGGCGATGACGGGTGGCCCAATATAAAGGTCGTCGTTTTTAACCCCTTGATGCACCAGAAAGTGCGGTCGGTCACTTAAATCGGCCAGCATCCGTTTGGCCTTACCCACGGAATGGGCGTGCCCTTGCTTGTCGGCAAAGGTAAAATATTCCACCGGGCGGGTGGTGCTTTCCTCATCGACCAAGAATGACTCGATCCCGTCCGAGCCATCTTGTTCGTAGGTATGGCGGATTGACCTGATAAGCTGATCAATCAAAGTCATATTGTAGGCGGCGTAATCGGCGTATCCTTGAGCCGTCTCTTGCGCGCGCTGACGGGCGTGGAGACGGCTGGACTGATCGGTCTGGGCCAACTGCCACCATAAAATACCCGAGGCCGTGGCAACGATTATCAGATAACCGGCCAGGATTATTCCATAACGGGTAAAAAAGGGGCGCAGAAGCATTGGGTTAGGGTGTCCAGCCATCAGGGGTCAGAATAATATGATCGATATTTCTTTGTTTCGTAAGATTGTTTAATAGCTGACAACCACTGTATAAGTGGGCTTATCGTAATGGGGGTGTTGATGGGCATTTCCCATTCTTTGGATAGAGATGGGAACCATAAGACGGTCCGCCTTTTATCAGGGGCGAACGTCTTGAGGGGCCTGTTTTATGTTTTCTTCCTGATGTTTTTTTTCTCGGTTTTCCCGACTGTGGCGGCGGAATCGGGCAGAAAGACCCTTACTGTTGTCAGCGACGACAATTACCCTCCCTATGTTTTTCGCGACGACCACGGCAAGGTGCAGGGGATCCTGCCCGATTTGTGGGCGCTTTGGGCCGAGAAGACGGGGGTCGATGTCCGACTCGACGCCATGGACTGGGCCCGGGCTCAGCAGGTGATGGGCGATGGCAAGGCCGACGTCATCGATACCCTGTTCGAAACCGAAGCGCGACAGCGGCTTTACCAATTCTCCGAACCTTATGCCACCATTGATGTGCCGATTTTTTTCCATAAGTCGATTGCTGGGATCGCTGGGGTTTTTGATTTGCGCGGATTTGCCGTCGGCACCAAGGGGGGGGATGCCTGCAATGATTGGCTGGCGTCGCACCGGATCAGCAATCTGAAACCTTATCCCAGCTATGAAGCGCTGATCGAAGCCGGGGCCAGGGGCGAGATCAAAGTCTTTTGTGTCGATAAGCCGCCAGGGCTTTATTTTCTCTATAAAAAGAACCTGGAAACCGAATTTCGCTATTCCGATCCAGGGCTTTATTTTCTCTATAAAAAGAACCTGGAAACCGAATTTCGCTATTCCGATCCGCTTTATTCGGGCCAGTTTCACTGGGCCGTGCGCAAGGGCGATGCCGAGCTGTTCAAGCTTGTGTCCGATGGGTTCGCCAAGATCACCCCGCAGGAACGGACCGCCATCGAACAGCATTGGATCGGCAAATCTTTGCAGGTCAGTGTCGATGAGCAAAGCCGCCGTGTCGTTCTTTATGGGCTCTTGCTGTTCTTAGGCGGGGGTGGTCTGCTGCTGGCCTGGAACTGGGCTTTGCGTCATCAGGTGACGGCCAAGACCGACGAGTTGCAGGCCACCTTGTCGGCATTGCAGGTCAGCCAGCGGCATGTCAACCAGATGGTGGCGGCCAGTCCGGTCGGGGTTTTCGAAACCGATGCCCAGGGCAATTATCTGTTCGTCAATGACCGCTGGATCGCCATCTCTGGTCTGCCGCGCTATCAGGCCATGGGCGGCGGTTGGAGCCTGGCCCTGCATCCTGGCGACCGGCCGGAAACCATTCGACGCTGGCGGGACGCGATTACCCGGCGCCAAGCGTTCCGGTGGGAATACCGCTTTCGCCGCGCCGATGGTGCCGTGACCTGGGTGCTGGGGCTGGCTGTGCCCCAATTGACCGAACAAGGCGATCTGACCGGCTATATCGGGTCGGTCACCGATATTACCGAACGCAAGTTGGCCGAACAGGATCTGAGCTTAAGCGAAACCAAGTTCCGCACCATTTTCGATAACGTCAACGACGCCATCATCATTCAGGACATCGAAACCTGGAAGATCATGCTGGTCAACCGCCGGATGTTGGAAATGTACGGTTATGCCGAGGGTGACGAGGTCAGCCTGGATGTGGCCATGCTGAGCGAGAACATCTCGCCCTATTCGGTGGCGGAGGCCCGGCAATGGTGGATGCGCGCGCTGGATGGACATCCACAGATTTTTCCCTGGCGGGCTCGGCGCAAGAACGGCGATCTGTTCTGGGTCGATGTCAATATGCGCCGGGTCACCTTGGGGGCGCTGGGGGATCGGTTGATGGTGGTGGTGCGCGACGTCTCGGAACGCCGCGACGCCGAGACCAAACTGCGCGAGAGCGAAGAATCCCTGCGTCTGGCGTTGCGCATGGTCGATTTGACCGTGTTCCGCCAAGATCAATCCCTGCGTTACAGTTGGCTGGTGCAGCCGCTGCAAAGCACGTTGCCGGATATGTCGGTGGGGCGCACCGACGACGATTTTCTGTCGCGCGACGATGCCCAGGAATTGGCGGCCATCAAACGCCAGGTGCTGCTGACCGGCTTGCCGACCCGTCAGGAAATTACCATTGGATCGGGCTCGACCCAACAGCACCACATGCTGGCCTTGCAGCCGGTCCGTGACGGGGCTGGGGCGATATCGGGGCTGCTGGGGGCCAGTCTCAACATCACCGAACACAAGGCCGCCCAGGCCCGCATGGCCTTTATGACCCATCACGACAGCCTGACCGGTCTGCCCAACCGCATCTTGCTGCGGGACCGTGTCGGTCAGGCCATCGCCCATGCCGAACGCAGCAGCGGCAAGGTGGCGCTGCTGTTCATCGATCTCGATCACTTCAAGACCATCAACGACAGTTTGGGCCATCCGGTGGGAGATGCCCTGTTGCGGACCGTGGCGGCCCGCTTACAGGATTGTGTGCGCGATAGCGATACGGTCAGCCGCCAAGGCGGAGACGAGTTCCTGATTCTGTTGCCCGATATCCGCGATGCCGAAGCGGTGGTGTCGGTGGTGTCCAAGATCCTTGGGCAACTGGTTCAGCCCGTCCGCATCGAAGGCCATGATCTGTCCATCACCCTGTCGGTGGGGGTGACGGTCTATCCTGATGATGGCAATGATTTCGACACCCTGCTGAAAAAAGCCGATACGGCGATGTATTACGCCAAGCAGGCTGGTCGAAACACCTATCGCTTCTATGCCGAGAAGATGAACCAGGGCCTGACCCGCCATCTGGAAATCGTCAACGGCCTGCATCGTGCCCTGGACCGCGGCGAGTTCGAGCTGTTCTACCAACCCCAGGTCTCTCTGGCCGATGGCCGGGCCCATGGGGTGGAGGCGCTGATCCGCTGGCATCACCCCGAACGGGGCATGGTGTCGCCTGTCGAATTCATTCCGGTGGCCGAGGAAAGCGGTCTGATCGTGCCCATCGGCGAATGGGTGCTGCGCCAAGCCGCACGTCAGGCGGTCGAGTTGCATCAGGCCGGTTATCCCGATCTGGTGATGGCGGTCAATCTGTCGGCTTTGCAATTCCGTCGTGGCGGTTTGGAGGACACCATTCGGCAGGTTTTGCTGGAAACCGGATTGCCCCCCGACAAGCTGGAACTGGAACTGACCGAAAGCCTGCTGATCGATGATATGGATGTGGTGCGCCAGACCCTGCATTCCCTGAAAGCCAGGGGGGTGCGCCTGTCGATCGATGATTTCGGCACCGGTTATTCCAGCCTGTCTTATCTGCAAAAGCTGGAAGTCGATCTGCTGAAGATCGATCAGTCCTTTATTCGGGGGCTGGGCAATGATCAGACTGCCGCCATTGTGCGGGCCATCGTGCAAATGGCCCGCGGGCTCAATCTGAAGACCATTGCCGAGGGAGTGGAAACTCAGCCCGCCTTGGACTTCCTTCAGGAACTGGGCTGCGATTCGGTTCAGGGATATTTCTTCAGCCGCCCGCTGCCGGTGGCAGCTTTAACCGACTGGCTGAAAAATCAACCCTCTAGGCCGTCTGACGCCTGATCTTCCGGCTTGTCGAACCGTCGTCGCGCTGGGCCCTCTGCTGCAATGCAGCAGAGAAATATAATGAAAAGCATCTTCAAAGCGGACAAAGATACATCTACATGAATCGTAGGGATCAGGCGGATTGAAGGGATGGGGTGCCCTGTCCGCATAACGATAGAATCGTCTGGCCAAATCGGGCGGTGCTTTAAAGGGAGCGAAAAGGGTGTCCAATCCGCAAGACAGCCGATCTGAAAAGATCAAGGCCGTGTTCCGCGTTGCCAGCGGCAATTTCCTGGAAATGTACGACTTCATGGTGTTCGGCTATTACGCCACCGCCATCGGTCGCGCCTTTTTTCCCAGCAACAGTGAATTCGCCTCGCTGATGCTGTCGCTGATGACGTTTGGCGCGGGCTTTTTGATGCGCCCGTTGGGCGCGGTTCTTCTGGGGGCCTATATCGATCACCATGGTCGGCGCGTCGGTCTGTTGGTGACGCTGGGCCTGATGTCCATAGGCACCCTGTCCATCGCTTTGGTGCCCGGTTATGAGACCATCGGCCTGTTCGCCCCGCTGCTGGTGGTGATCGGGCGGTTGCTGCAAGGCTTCTCGGCCGGTGTCGAACTGGGCGGCGTCTCGGTTTATCTTGCCGAAATCGCTACTCCCGGCAACAAGGGTTTTTATGTGAGCTGGCAGTCGGGCAGCCAGCAGGTGGCGGTGATGTTCGCCGCGCTTTTGGGCGTGTTTCTGTCGTCGCTGTTACCGCCTGAACAGATGAACGCCTGGGGATGGCGCATCCCGCTGCTGGTGGGCTGCATGATCATTCCCTTCCTGTTCATGATCCGTCGTTCGCTGCAGGAAACCGCCGAATTCGAAGCCCGCAAGGCCACCAAAAAGCATCCGACGCCCAAGCAGATCTTCACCTCTGTCGCACAGAACTGGCCGATTATTCTGGTGGGCA
>JASLCK010000168.1 GCA_030151865.1 Rhodospirillaceae bacterium
CGCGGATTGACCCGCCCCAGACTGACCATCCAGGCGTCATAGCGCAGGGCCAGCCGGATCAGATCGCGAAACAGCCCTAAAAATGCCGCCCGCCGCCGCTGCCCGCGATGGGCTTGGGCCAGTTCCTTTTCATCGCTTTCAAAACGGCTGCGCCAACTGGTCAGATCGGCGGCCTGGATCGAGGCCAGCAGCAGAACGCTGTCGGTTTCAAAAAAAGCCGACCAATTGCCGTCGGGCTTATCCTGGGCATCCCAGAACCGCACCAACGCGGAAAAGCGCCGGACGAATTCCAGCATGTCGGCAAAATCCCGTCCATCGACCGGGGCCAAAGCCGGGTCGAACGCCGACAGCCAGCGGTCAAACTGGGTGGGGGCATCGTTGACAAGAATTTTGCCGGTATGGTCCATGCCGCACCCTTAACCCCGCGCCTTGATCGAGGCTTCGTGCAGATAGAACGGAAACACCAGATTGCTGCGGGTGTTGGTGCGCCGGATGATGTAGGACACCGTGATATCCAAGCGGCCATCCAAGGTGGCGGTGTCGGAAATTTCGATGGACAGCACCTCGATCCGCGGTTCCCAGTATAAGATCGCCTGGGACAGAAAATCGCGGATCTGATTGGCCAGGCTGGTGGTCATGCTGGCGAACACCATTTCCGGCAACTGGCTGCCATAAGTGGGCAGCATCAGCCGTTCCCCCAAGCCGGTGGACAACAAGATGTGCAGGCTTTGATGGATGTCGAGATCGTCTTCGACCATCTCGACGCCCAGGGTGATGCGGTCAAAGGTGGGAGGGAAACCCCAGCCGCGTCCCAGGAAGGAACTGTCTTGTCCGGCCATGGCGTCAGCCTCCGATCATCACGGTGGGGCAGCCCAGCATGATGGTGCCGCCATGGGCCGTGCTGTCGCCCAGGCGGGCGGCGGGCATGTTGCAGATCATCACCGTCGCCGATCCTTTGATGATGCTGTCGGGCGGACCGACACAGATGGCGGTATCGCCGAGCTTGGCGGCGGGCAGGCCACCGATTAGCACCGTCGGGGCGCCCGGTCCGGCAATCGGGCCACCCACATGGGGAATGGGGGCGGGAAAGGCAGGCGTCTGCATCGGGCATTGATGAAAATCGGTCAGGCGGGCGGCGGGCGGCATGGCGGCTTCCTTGTCCTAGTTGATCTTCACCAGACTGCCCCGCACGGTCAGGATACCGCTCGAGGTCAGTTCGGCGCTGGCCGCGCCATCGGCCAAGAATTTGGCCTTGCCCTTCAACCCCACCTGCAGCCCTTCCGCCGACAGATTGGCCTTGGCGGTCATGTCCAGATTGGCCCCCGCATCGATGGTGATGTTGGCCTTGGCCTTCAGGGTCAGGTTGGAGGCGCTTTCAATGCTGATCCCGCTCGACGACAGGGTGATCTTGTTGTCGTTGGCATCCTTGACGGTGACCGACTTGGCCTTGTCATCCAGCACCACGCTTTGCTTGGCGGGCGTCTGAAGGGTCAGGATCTGGTCCTTGTCGTCGAAGCGCAGTTCCAATTTGCTGCGGGTCAGGATGGTCTTGACGTTGTTTTCCTTATCCGGCGTCACCGGCGGTTTGCGCTTTTTGCTGTAAAGGCATCCCAGAATCACCGGGGCGTCGGGGTCCTGGTTGGTAAAGCCCAGAACCACTTCATCATCCTTTTCGGGATAGAACAGCGCCCCCACCTGGTTCGAGGCATAGAACCCGGCCATGCGCGCCCACAGCATCTTGGCGTCGTCATGCAGCATCGGTACGCTGACCTGGACCCGGAAATTGCCTTCCGGGTCTTCGGCCACCGCCTTGACGATGCCGGTCTGCAACCCCTGAATGCCGGGCAACAGACCCGAAGCCGGGGGCGCGGTGATATTGGGGGCTTCGTCGGCGAACCAGGGAGCCGACAACCCAAAAGCCGCCGTGGTCAGCCAGTTGTTGTCGCTCATGCTGTGATGCACGCCGCCGATCCAGGCCGAACCATTGAAACGCGGTCCCACCCCGGCCAGTTCCAGCATGCAACCGGGCTTGGCCAGGGCGCTGCCCTGAAACCGGACCGAGCCCCTGATCTTGGATAATTTGGCCCGCAGCAATTCGGCTGCCGACCATGCCTTGGGCGCGCCCGACGGCAACAACGCCCCGGTCTGCTGAGGGCATTTGACGTTGAACACCTTGGCCAGTTCCGCCGACGACAGATTGCCCTGTTCCGTGACCGACACGCTGCCGGGTGCGGCTTCGTCCATGGACTGGGTGGCATAGTTCCAGGAATAGCTTTTGATCGCGTCGGCGGCCAGTTGGGTGGTGCTGTCCAATTCGGCCTCGAACGACAACAGGCTGTTGTCGCCATAGGTTACTTTCAGCACCGCCGCCGCCGAGGTGTCGGGTGTTTTAACAGTGACTTTGCCTGCGGCGGCGGTAACGACAAAACCGTTGGCCTCGGCCCGGGTCAACATCATGTCCCAGTCGCTGGCCCAATATTGGACAACGGATTCGTATGTGGCGGTGGTGGCCTCCACATCCTTGGCCAAACCGCTGTTGCCGATCAGCTTGCCGATCAGGTCGCTGTCGGTGGTTTTCTCGAACAGGGCGGTGCTGCGCTGCAAGGTCATCTTAAGGACCGGATCGGCGATTTCCACCACCAGGGTGGGCGCGCCGTTGCGGGGAATTTCGATCCCCTGCTTGATGATCACGCCTTGGAAAATGCTGGTGGTCTTGCCTTCATAACCAAAGGCGATATCCACCTTTTTGCCCGGCACGAAAGTGGCTGAAGCGCTGGCGGGAAACACCGGATCGGACGGATCACCGTCAAAGATCACCAGCCGGGCACGCGGCACCTTGTTGACGGCGCTCCAGGTATCGATGGAACGCACCTGCAAGGTATCGTCAATGGCTTTGCCATCAACCTTGATGACAAAGCAAGCCAGCGACACATCCTGGTCAAGCGGGGATGGCGGCATCAGGAAGCGCTCCGCAGCGGGGGAAACAACAATTGGGTGCCCGGCGTCAGGTGGCGCACGTCGGTCAATCCATTGACCCGCGCCACCGCCAGGTAATAGCTGCTGTCGCCGTAAATCCGATAACACAGCAACGGCAAGGTATCGCCGGTATGCACCTTGATCTGATGGGTCAGATCGGGGGAACTGCGGTTGGCCTTCAGCGCCAGTTCCACTTCGTCGTTATACCCCTGCAACGCCACCGAAACCGTGGCCCGCAACGGCGTACCGTCGGGCTTGAACAGGGTATATTTGATGCCCAGCGAGGTCAGGCGGCAGCGAAACAGCAGCGACCCCCAGGAAATCTTCAAATAATTGGGGCTGTGGATGTTGCCGTTATAATTGAACACCAGCCCTTTGAAGGCGGCGATCTGGTCGGCGATGCCGTCCTCGGAATAAGGCAGGATGCCGGGCAAGGCGGTGGGGATCACGCCGGTGCCGTCAAAAACGATGTCAAAGGACACCTTGTCCTGACTGATGCGGTTGAATTTGGGCGATGTGCCGTTGCTGCCCTGACCCTGGGCGTCGCTATAGCAAATCTTATAATCGTGCTTATAGCTGGCCGGGTTGATGTGAACCTGGAATTCCCCAACCTTCGACGAAAAGTCGCTTTTGGAGAACGCCTGGATCGTCATCTTTTCAAGACTGCCGGTAAAGCCCATCGCGGTTTCCCCAGTTAGAGCTGTTTTCGTTCAAACGGAAACAGCTCTCGTTAATGCCTCTGGCGGCGGCGCCTCCGGCGCCAGCTAGGCTCAA
>JASLCK010000177.1 GCA_030151865.1 Rhodospirillaceae bacterium
ATACTTATGTGGTGACTTCGCCGGGTTCCCTGCCGGTTGGTCATATCGCCAAGATCGCCGACGCCAATGGTTCCATCGGTGATGGTGGTGCGCTGGGCAGTGCGGCTGGTCTGAATGCCAGTACGGTTGCCGCAGGTGCCGGTCTTTCTTCCGTTTATTCCTTCTCGGGCAATCCCAATGGTCAAGTGGCGGGGCGGGCGGCCGTCGTCGGTGTGACGCCGCCTGACCTGTGCTGGGATGCCGTCGAGCAAATCCTGTGGATTTGCACGCTGAGTGGCGCTGCGACGAATGCGGTGTGGCAGAAGGTCGGTGGGGCCAATCCGATCGTCTCCCTTTCGAAGGATCATGTGGTTTCCACCCAGGATCAGTCGGTGAACTTTGTGGCGACAGCGGCTGTGTCCATCACCTTGCCGCAGGCCAACAGTATCGCCAACGGGGCTTGTGCTTTTTCGGTGGCATCTCAGGGCGGTGCCGTGACCATTATCCCTGCCTCTGCCGACAGTATCGTTGTCGGTCAAAGCATTCTGGCTGTGGGTGCGCCCTATGTGCTTGCCCAAGGTGCCTCGACCTTCGTGGTCAGTGACGGGGCTGGACAGTGGTATCTGTTGTCCCTGTCTGGTCCCGGCTTGCAGCCGTCGGCGTTTCGCAACCGGATTATCAATGGCGGCATGAAAGTAGCTCAACGGGGCACAAGTGTGAAAATCACGGTGGCGGATAATACTCGTTATTCGGTGGTCGACAGATTTGTTGCTCTTCAGTTCCCTACTGCGGATTTTGTGTTTCAGCAATTGCCGTTGTCTGGTGTGTATCCGTTTACTCACTGTGTCAAGCTTCAGCGATCAGTCGGTAGCACTAGTACGTCAGGGTTGGCTTTTGGGCAAGCTATTGCTTCATCTAACTGTAGTGATCTTGCCGGACAAACTGTGACTTTGTCGTTTTATGCTTATGCAGGAGCGAACTTCAGTCCGTCTGATGGTGAGGCGACCGTTCGGTTGGCCAGTGGCACCGGGATTGACCAGTCGTTTTCTGCCCTGAGTGCACTTGCATGGCCGGGGGAAACGTTAGTGTTCAATCGAGAGTTCAGTGTGACTAACTCGATCACTCGGTACAGTTTCACAGGCACCGTTCCGAACAATGCCACTCAGTTGGGCTTCATGATTAACTGGATCCCGACCGGCGCAGCAGGAGTGGATGATTCATTTTACATTACTGGGGTACAGTTGGAGCAGGGGGCTACCGCGACGCCGTTTGAGGCGTTGCCCTATGAGGTCGAGCTTCAGCGGTGCCAGCGTTATTACGAGACGGGCACCCTGATGGGTTGGACCAATTGGGGTGGCACGGACGGTATGCCTGTTTCTATGCAGGCCACGTTCCATGTGCGGAAACGGGTGACGCCAACTGTAGTTGCGACGAACCTGTCGACCACCAATTGTGGAGCGAGTGCAACACTGAGTACGATCACAGCGGACGGTTTCAACGATAATCACTTCTCGGTCTCTGGATTGGGATGCGTGTGGGTTGATACCTGGACTGCCAACGCGGAGCTTTAAATCATGGCTGAATACAAACTGACCAATACCACTGCCGTTATCCGTGTTGCGGACGGCGCGTTTATTCCGGATGACCCGGCCAACAGCGATTGGCAGGTCTATCAGGCCTGGCTGGCTGACGGCCATCAGGCTGATCCGTTTGTGGTCGATCCCTGGCCCGCTTTGGCGGCCAAGGCCCAGGCCTTGCTGGATACCACCGATGCGGTGGCGCTGCGGTGCTTTAAGGCAGGTGTCGCCTGGCCCCAGGAATGGCAGGCGTCCGTGGTGTCGCTGCGGGCTTTCCTGGCCGCCAAGGATGCAACGTTGGAAGTTCCGGCGCTGCCGAGCAAGGATGGCCGGGTGGCGTATCCTGCCGGGTCGTAACCCGCTTTTCTGATCGGGTCGTAACAGCACTTTTGTGCTTTGTCCTCTTGCCCCGCAGGCAAGGGGATTTTTTGTGTCTGAACGCCGTCGGAAGCAGGTCTTCCGGCGGCGTTTCTTTTTTAGAAAGGATGATGTTGATGGACCATTCCGCGATTGTCGATCTGTCGCCGCTGTTGACTCTGGTGGCCCAGGGTTTGATCGCCGTTCTGGCCGCCATTGCCGCCTGGGCCGCGGCCTGGGTCAAGAAAAAAGCCAATATCGAAAGCACTAGTCTGCTGTCGCAGCAGATCGACCAGACCGTCGTCCAGGCGATCGGTTATGCCCAGGCGCATCTGATGACCCTGCTGGGCCATGCCGACTTCGCCAAGGTGGAAACCCGCAATGCCGCCGTGCAGATCGCTTTGGGGTTCGTGGCGGCACAGGCCCCCGCCGTGGTGCGGACGTTGGGGTTGTCGCAGCAGTCCCTGGCCGATTTGATCCTGGCGAAGATGGCGCGGCTTGACCCGTCTTTGGTGTTGCCGGGGGCGGTTCCGCTGCCGCTGCCGTTGCCGGATGCTTCTGCTGTTTCTGCCGCTCCGGTGGGGGCTGCGTGACGGCGTTGGCGTCGCTGATCGGGCAAATGCTGCAAGCTCTGATCAGTCTGGCGCCGCTTTGGCTGGCCGCTTTGTCGGCCAGCCGGGGCGCGGCGTTGCAGCAAGCCCAGGCGGTGACGGAGATCAAGGATGAACAGATGCGTCTGGCGTTGGATCGCCCCGCCGACAGCGCTGCTGCTGTCGGCATGCTCTGACCCGCAAGGGTCGGCCTGTCCGCCGCTGCCGGATTATTCCGACGCTTTTAAGGCGCGGCTGGCGGCTGAGTTGGCCGGATTGGGCGAAGGGTCGGCCACGGTCGCGGTGGTCAAGGATTACGTGGTCCTGCGCCGACAGGTCAGGGTGTGCCGTCCATGATGGATCAGGCTTCCAGCGCGATATCCCAGTACAGGAAGTCGAGCCAGGTTTCGTGCAGGCTGTCTTTGATGGAACCGCACCGCTTGGCCGCCATGTCCAACTGATAAGGGGTTGGCTCGAATGGTTTGCGCAACAGGGTCAGCCCCGCTTCCTTGATGGATTTCGATCCCTTTTGCAGATTGTCGCGGTGACAGCAGGTAACGATGTTGTCCCAACTGGTGCGCCCGCCCTTGGAGCGGGGGATCACATGGTCGAAGGTCAGGTCGCGGCTGTCGAAGCTTTGTCCGCAATATTGGCAGCGGAAAGCATCGCGCAAAAAGACGTGATAGCGGGTGAAGGAGACTTTCTTGCGGCGGTGATAATCCTTAAGCGCCACCACCGAAGGGATACGGAACGCCGTGCGGGCCGAATGGATTTCGATGTCGTAGGTGCAAATCTCGTGCACGCGGTCTTGCAAGACCGCCACCATGGCATCCTGCCAGGGCCAAACCGACAAAGGACCCCAACTTAAGGGCTGCATGTCGGCATTCAGAACCAGAGTCTTTAAGTGGGAATGGGGTAACGCATTGTGGGCGGACAGAAAGCTCATGATCTGCCGCCCCTTGTCGTGGGCTCCCACCTGATGGACAGGAAGGCCCGGATCCGCTGGGCGCGGCAACAAAGATGATAAGGCGGCCAGAGCGTTTCAGGCCGTTCGGTCCGGTCGGGATAGTGTAACAGCGCCAGCATCACGCCCTCGCTTCTACCCTGAGGGTCCCATTATGGGGCTAACCTCACTAGATGTAGTGTATGTACCAAATTCCCGATCAATCAAGCATAACAATTCAATGAAAATAGCGTCTCTATTCCGATACGTGGCGAGGTGGAATTTTAAGTGTGTTTTCAGGCGATATTGCGGGATTTTCTTAAAGTGGACTCTAATGCAGGGCGTGCGGTTCACCGACAAGCTGGCGGGCGGCAAACTCGATTCCCGCCATCAATCCCTCGTCATTGATGGAATGGCCCAGATCGGCCTGAGGCAAGGTCAGCACTGGAACGCCGACCAGTTGCAAGGCACGCTCGGCCAGGGGCATGAAGCTGGCGGGCACCACTTCGTCATCGTCGCCATGCACCAGCAGGACCGGCGGGCGGGCGGTGATTTCGGCGGGCAGCAATTCGGGCGCGGCCAACAGTCCAGAATAGCCCAGAACAGCGGCGCAGGGGCGGGGACGGCGCAAGGCGGCATGCAGGGCCAACATGGT
>JASLCK010000182.1 GCA_030151865.1 Rhodospirillaceae bacterium
CCGCCGGCGTGGTCTGCTACTGGGGCGTCACCGGCTTCAAGAAGCTGTTCGGTTATGACGACGCCCTAGACGTCTGGGGCGTGCACGGCCTGGGCGGCATCCTGGGTGCCCTGCTGACCGGCGTCTTCGCGGTCGCCGCCATCGGCGGTACCGGCAAGTCGGGCCTGATCGACGGCAACGCCGCCCAGGTTCTGACCCAGGCCGAAGGCGTGCTGGTCACCCTGGTGTGGTCGGCGGTCGTCAGCTTCGTGATCCTGAAGGTGATCGACCTGACCATCGGCCTGCGCGTCAGCAAGGAAGTCGAAGTGGAAGGCCTGGATCTGGCCCTGCACGGCGAGACCATCCACTCCTAACCCCATCAGACGGGGGCGGACGACCTGCCCCGATCCAAGCCCGTCTGCGGCGGCGCCGGTACCCCCGGCGCCGCCACCTTTTTGGGGAGAGCTTAAGGGGCGCCAGTACCCCCGGCGCCGCCACCTTTTTGGGGAGAGCCCCCCCTTCCGTCATGGCCGGGCTTAACCCGGCCATCTGCGCAACAGCGGAGCCTTGATCACCGTGTCAAGCCCGGTGATGACGAGCAAGAGAAGCGATCTTCAAAAAGAAGCGCCCCTCGCAAGAGCACGACACAGACACCGGGAAACCTCTCTGTGCCTCTGTGTCTCTGTGGTTTCCTGCAATCCAATCCCTCCGCACGGCGGAAGGAGCCCGGCTTCCATCACCCGGCCATCTGCGCAACAACGGGACATGGATCACCGGGTCAAGCCCGGTGATGACGAGGACGAGAAGTCCGGTGATGACGCAGAAAAACATGGGAAAGGAAGGGAGCCCCGGCCCTTAAAGCCTGCCCGCCCAGCCATCCCAGCCGTTGGCGGGAATGCCGCGCGGAGCAAAGCCGGTTTGGCCGACCAGATCGCGGTGATGCTGCAAGGACCAGGCGACATTGGGGTAAGCCAGATCGTCCCAGGGGATGTCATCCCAGGCGAACAGACCGACTTCCAGGCTTTCCATGCCTGCGGCGAAATCGGGGGCCAGCATCTGGGCGCGATAGATCAGATGGACCTGGCTGATCACGGGAATGTTGTAGATGGCCAGCAAGCCGTTGATGGCGACCCTGGCCCCGGCTTCTTCCCAGACTTCGCGGATTGCGCCCTGTTCGGTGGTTTCCGCCAGTTCCATATACCCGGCGGGCATGGTCCAGAACCCGGAACGCGGCTCGATGGCGCGGCGGCACAGCAGATAGCGGTCTTCCCAACAGCAGACCGCGCCGACGATCACCTTGGGGTTTTCATAAAAGATGTGACCGCAATTGCCGCAGACCGAGCGTTCCTTGTCGTCGCCGTCAGGAACTTCGCGCACAAAAGAAGGGGAAACGGTGGGCTGGGTCATGGGCGTAGTGTGACCACTCGCCCCCATCGCGGCAAGCCGGAAATCGCCGCCCCAAACAGCAAAGCCGCCCAGGCGGAACCAGGGCGGCGGCAAAAACCCGAGGGATTGAAATCAGGCGAGGATATTGACCAGGGAGCCGCGCGGCAGGACGCCGTTTTGCCCCGAGGCCTGAGCCGCCGCCTGGGCATGCAAAGCCGGATTGGCGTTGGTCTGCGAGGCTTGATTGGCCGATTGCGCCTGAAGGGTCGAATTGGCGGCGCTGGTGGCCGAGGTTTCCTGGTCCGGGGTGGTTTCCTGGGTTCGCTGCGACTGGCGCTGAACCTGGCGCGTTTCCCTGATGCGGGCGATATCCGTCGGAGACAGCCCGGTATTGGACAGAGAAGAAACAGGCATCATACGCCTCCCCACAGCCAGCAAATCACGGCCAACCTAAGCCGGGATTATTTGGCAGGATACCGCTTGGCCCTATTCGTTGTAAAGGATTCCCGCCTTCCGGTTCCCTGACCTGCACTTTTGGCGAGGGTCGAGCCTGGGGCAAATGAAAAAGCGCCGGTCGATCCGACCGGCGCTTCCTCAAACACTAACGACTGCCTTAGTGGCCGCCGCAGCTGCAACCGCAGCCCCCGGCGGGCTTGGGTTCGAGAGCCGCCACACCGGGCAGCACCTTGCCTTCAAGCCATTCCAGGAACGCACCGCCCGCGGTCGAGACGTAGGAGAACTTCTCCTCCACCCCGGCCTTGGCCAAAGCGGCGACGGTATCGCCGCCGCCAGCCACGGTCAGCAGCTTGCCCTGGCCGGTCAGACCCGCCGCCGCCTGGGCGACAGCGTTGGTGGCCTTGTCGAAGGGAGCGATTTCAAACGCGCCCAGCGGACCGTTCCACACTAGGGTCTTGCACTTGCCCAGAAGATCGGTGATGGCCTTGGCGCTGGCGGGGCCGGCATCCAGGATCATCTTGTCTTCCGGCACGGCGTCGATGCCCACCACCTGATTGGCGGCGTTTTCGGCGAATTCGCCAGCCACCACCACGTCAACCGGCAGAATGATCTGGCAGTTGGCGGCCTTGGCCTTCTTGACGATTTCGCGTGCGGTATCGGCCAGATCCTTTTCGCACAGCGACTTGCCGACCGGCTTGCCGTCCGCGTGCAGGAAGGTGTTGGCCATGCCGCCGCCGATGATCAGGTAATCGACGCGCGACACCAGATTGCCCAGCAGGTCCAGCTTGGTCGAGACCTTGGCCCCGCCAACCACGGCGGCAACCGGCTTTTCCGGATGTTCCAGCGCCTTGCCCAGGGCTTCCAACTCGGCCTGCATCAAGCGCCCGGCATAGGCCGGGATCAGCTTGGCGATGGCTTCGGTGGAGGCATGGGCGCGGTGCGCGGTCGAGAAAGCGTCGTTGACATAGGCGTCGCCCAAATCCGCAAGGGCGCGGGCGAACACCGGGTCGTTCTTTTCTTCCTCGGGATGGAAGCGGACGTTTTCCATCAGAAGGACGTCGCCGTCCTTCAGCTTGGTAACGGCTTCCACCGCGTCGGGGCCGATGACGTCGTCAGCCCAGAGCACCGGACGACCGATGGCCTTGGCCAGCGGTTCGACCAGAAGCTTCTGGCTGTACTTGTCTTCGCGCCCCTTGGGACGGCCGAAGTGAGTGAGGATGATGACCTTGGCCCCCTTGTCCGCCAATTCGCGGATGGTGGCGGCCGAGCGGTCGATGCGAGTGGTGTCGGTGACCTTGCCGTCCTTGGCCGGGACGTTCAGGTCGGCCCGCAGCACCACGCGCTTACCGCGGGCATCAAGCTGGTCGAGAGTGCGGAACATGGCTGCTCCCCCTTGCTCTGCCGATTACTTCGCACCAGCGACGTGGCGGACGAAACGCAGCATGTTGACGGTGTAGCCGTATTCGTTGTCGTACCAGGACACCACCTTGACGAAGGTCGGATCGAGCTGGATACCGGCTTCGGCGTCGAAGATCGAGGGCTTGGGGAAGCCGACGAAATCGGTCGAGACGACCTTTTCATCGGTGAAGCCCAGAACGCCCTTCAGAGCGCCTTCCGAGGCGGCCTTCATGGCGGCCACGATGTCTTCGTACTTGGCGGGCTTTTCCAGCTCGACGGTCAGATCGACCACCGAGACATCCGAGGTCGGGACGCGGAACGACATGCCGGTCAGCTTCTTGTTCAGCTCGGGCAGCACCACGCCGACGGCCTTGGCGGCGCCGGTGGACGACGGAATGATGTTTTCCAGGATGCCGCGGCCACCGCGCCAATCCTTGGAGGACGGGCCGTCAACGGTCTTCTGGGTGGCGGTAGCGGCATGAACGGTGGTCATCAGACCGCGCTTCACGCCCCAATTGTCGTTCAGCACCTTGGCGACGGGGGCCAGGCAGTTGGTGGTGCACGAAGCGGCCGAAACGATGGTCTGGTCGGCGTACTTTTCGTGGTTGACGCCATAGACGAACATCGGGGTGTCGTCCTTGGACGGGGCCGACATCACCACCTTCTTGGCACCGGCGGCGACATGCTTCTGAGCGGCTTCCTTGGTCAGGAACAGGCCGGTGGATTCGATCACCACATCGGCGTTGACTTCGTTCCACTTCAGTTCGGCCGGATCCTTGACCTGGGTCAGACGGATCTTCTTGCCGTTGACGACCAGAGCGCCGTCAGCGACCGAGATGTCGCCGTTGAAGCGGCCATGCACCGAGTCGAACTTCAGCATGTAAGCCAGATATTCGGGATCGAGAAGGTCGTTGATGGCGACGATTTCGATGTCCGAGAATTCCTTGACGGCAGCGCGGAACACCATGCGACCGATGCGGCCGAAACCGTTAATGCCAACGCGAACAGTCATTGCTTTCCTCCAATCCGCATGTAATGGCGCGCCAGCGGGACGTCGCTGCGCGTGGCTGCCTCCCCGATCGTCGTTGGGGGCGGGCCGAAACTGGGCAACAGATTTCGCATAGCTTGGCCCAACAATCCAGTAGGAAACAGGCTTTCTGCCCAGCCCTGCGTCCCTTTCACGCCAAGAATGCTCTGAAGGACGCGGCCTTGCCCCGGTCACGCAACTGTCATAGGCTTTTCCCCAAGGGGTCGAACATGCACGGAGCAAAGGTAATGTCAGCGGTAAAGACCACCGCCAAAATCCGCCTGGCGGATCTGGACAATTCGGCCCGCGTGGTCGAACGCAAGGATTACGAATCCCGTCTGGTGGAATTGCAGTTGAAGATGCTGCGCATTCAGCAGGCTTATTTCCACGAAAAGAAACGCGCCCTGATCGTGTTCGAAGGCTGGGACGCGGCCGGCAAGGGCGGCACCATCCGGCGCATGACCGAACGGCTGGACCCGCGCGGCTGCAAGGTCTGGCCGATCGCCGCGCCCAAGGCCGAGGAACAGGGCCGCCATTACCTGTACCGCTTCTGGACCCGCCTGCCCGAACCCGGCACCATCGCCCTGTTCGACCGGTCCTGGTATGGCCGCGTGCTGGTCGAGCGCGTCGAAGGCTTTGCCAAAAAGGACGAATGGAAGCGCGCCTATCATGAAATCCGCGAATTCGAGCGGATGCTGACCGATGACGGCGTGCATATCGTCAAGCTGTTCTTCCACATCACGCCCGACGAGCAGTTGAAGCGCTTCGCCGAACGCCTGCGCAATCCCTATAAGCGCTGGAAGCTGACCGAGGAAGATATCCGCAACCGCGAAAAATGGCCGGAATACGAAAAGGCCATCGAGGAAATGTTCGACGAAACCTCGACCGAGAACGCGCCCTGGAGCGCCGTTCCCGCCAATCAGAAATGGTATGTCCGCCTGAAGGCCCTGGAAGTGGTGACCGAAGCCCTGGCCCAGGGATTGAACCTGCAACCGCCGCCCCTGGACCCGGTGGTGCAGTTGGCCGCCGCCGAACGCCTGGGCCTGTCCATCGAACAGGTGATCGAGATCAAGGGCGCGGCCAAGCAATCCGCCCCCCAGAAGGACAAGAAGAAAAAGAAGAAGTAAGCCCACAGCAGCGGACCGGGGCGCATTTTTGTGCTTTGCATCAAGGTGCGCCCTGAGCCAAACTGTCAAGCTGGGTGGTGAGGCGGTGCCGTTTCCCCGTTCGGGAAAGAAAGTACCCCCGCCCCTTGACACGGGCTGGTTGCAGCCCGTTTTTAAAAGATCAGATTGATCAGAGGTTCAGACAGATATGGCTCGGCGCGACGTTCAACCGGGACAAAGGTATCAGCAGGCCGATTCCTCGTCGGTCTGGGAAGTCATGGATATGACCAAGGACGGCGAAGGCATTGCCCATGCCCGACTGATCCGCGTCGGCGACGCCACGGCGGTGAAAATGATTTCCGTTTCCGCTCTGAAGGATCCGCGTCTTTACAGGCTGGTGGGCGAATAAGGCCTCGGGCTGTTTTTTCCGTAAATCGTGACATCTGCGGCGGCGCGATTGCCGTTGCCGTTCAAGGTTGCCTGCATCCCCCACCAACGGGACAGGCTTTGCATACGAGGATGGTGCTATGAGTCGTCGCAGAAGCCGACGCAACGAAGAACGGCGTCGGGCTTTTTTCGTCGCCGTATTCAAGCTGGCCCTGGTGGCTGGCGCCTTTGGTCTGGTGGCCTGGTATTCTTATGAAGTGGGCTATCGCGTCGCCAAGGGCGAAGTGGCGTCGCTGCAAGATCAGGTGCACGGCCTGACCGAAGCGGCCAAGTCGCAGGAAGAACAGGCTGTCGGTGCCCATGCCGCCCTGCTGGAGGCGCAAAAACAGCTTCAGGAAATGCGCACCCTTTACGATCAGGTCAAGCCCAGCGACGAAATGCGCGAAATCGACGCCGAAGCCCGCGCCCGTCTGGCCGCAGGCGTCGATGCCAGGCGCCTGGCCCTGTTGATCCGCGCCGCGCAAAAGCCGCAGGCCTGCGAAACCGCCGTCACCAAGCGCTTCCTGGTGCGCACGCCGCGCTATAAGGGACCCGCCGCCAACGCCATGGCGCGCCTGTCGGACATGGTCACTTTGTCAGCCGACGGGCTGGGCGGCAATGACGGACGCGAACAGTGGTTCGACCCTGACCGCCCGGTCAAGTTGCATATCTCCAGCAACGGCGGCAAGGATGAAGACATCACCGCCAAGCTGCCCATCGAACGGGTGGTGCAGGTCAAGAACGCCGATGTCCATTTCACCGTCATGGCCTCCACCAGCCGCGGCTTCATCGACGTCACCAGCGAACGCTGCGACTATCGCTGATCCCGTTTGGGAGGCGATGCCTTTCATTTGAAGAGATAAAATTCACAGCCAGCTTGGAATACCGTCCAGGCTGGCTGTGCTTTTTGGGGCTTCGGACGGGCTTTTCTTCTCCCACCACGCCGGGTTTCTTCCTCGTCATCACCGGGCTTGCCCCGGTGATCCGAACAGGATGGGCTTTTGGTGGCTGGG
The DNA here is from genome assembly GCA_030151865.1 of Rhodospirillaceae bacterium. GTDB lineage: Bacteria > Pseudomonadota > Alphaproteobacteria > Rhodospirillales > Magnetospirillaceae > JASLCK01. Next base: position 6,792 of record JASLCK010000182.1, read on the forward strand.
TCAGAAAAACCACAGAGACACAGAGGCACAGAGAGGTTGCCCAATATCTGCGCTCTGTCCTGATCGGGGCAATTTCTGTTTCAAGGGGAGCAACCCCTCAGCTTCTGTGTCAAGGGGGGGACTCCCCCCTCAGCGGCGGCGGCTGGTAATGCCCTTGGTCTTTTGCTGTTCGGCGGTGACCAGGGCTTCCACATGACGGCCCTGGAACAGGGTGATCCCCATTTCCTGCCCGGCATCCACCGCGTCCTGGGTATCGCAACGGCACAGGATGGCCCGCGACGGACCGCAGCGGTTCATATAGGTTTCCAGCGACATGCCGTTGGGCAACTCGCCGTTCAGCATGGCCGGGTCCCACACCACCTTGATCAGGTCCAACCCCAACCGCTCGCGGTCGATGAAGGGCAGGGATTCCAGATTGACGCCGTCCATGCAGACGCGATAGCCGCGGTCATGGGCGAAATCGCGGGCAAACAGGAATGCCCCCAGATCAGCAAACACATCAACCTTTTGCAGCTCCAGCACGATGGTGCCGCGCATGCTGGCCTTGATGTTGTCGTCAAAGGTCAGGAATTCCGGCGACAGCAGGGTCTGCACATTCAAATTGATGCTGATGTCGCCCGCGATGGTGCGGTCGTCATGCTTGTTCAGCAAGGCCAGAACCCGGCGGTCCAGGGTTTCGGTCAATTGCTGGAACAGCCACGGGCTGGACGCCAGATTGACGTTGGGCAGCAGGGTTTCGCGCAGATCGGCGATCGAGATGAACAATTCGTTGAAGACCGGCTGCGGCGCGGCCTTGCCGACGATGGCGCAGATGGCCTGACGGCGCATCATGTTGGCCAGATCGGCGCGGGCCAGGGCGTCTTCCAGCTTGGCCAGCATGGGCGGCGACAACGGATCGCCGCGCGTCAGGGTGCGCAAGGTCTGCTGGGCGGTAAAGCCCTTGGCGAATTCCTGGGTGCGGCGCTGCTGTTCCTCGCTCGAGGCCTGTTGCGCCACTTGCAGCAGATGTTCGTAATCGCGTTCCAGCAGCAGCCATTCGGCAAAGGATAATTTGCCCGGAGCGCCTTCGTCGATCAGCATCGGATCGTCGCTGAACAGGAAGCGCAGCTTGACGATGGCGGCTTCCACCTCGTCCAGCGCGCTTTCCTTGAAGATGAACACCAGATCGGCGTTGGAAAGGGAGAAGATCTGCCCCTTCAACTGCTTGACCATGGCTTCAAAGGTATTGACCGCGATACGCACATGATGTTCGCGGCGGTTGACCGCTTGCAGCCCCGACAGCCGCACGATCACGGCGCGACGGCCGCGACGGTGCTTTTCCAGCTTCTGCACATAATCCAGCAACAGGGTTTCCTGGCCGACCAGCCGGGAAGCGATGGCCTTTTGCTGATTGGTAACGGGACGATCGCCGGGCGGGGTCATGGTAGGGTTTCCTCGGCATTGGCCTTGCGGGCCTTGGGCGCCCGCATGACCGGGGAACTGTCCAGCATTTCCAGATTGCCGCATTCGCTGCGCAACGGTCCGGCCAACACACCGTGACGGCTGATGCATTGCTGCAGCGAACAGGCCGCCGACTTGTTGCACTGGGCCATGGTGTAAGCCGCCAGCATGGCGTCCACATACCGGCCCTGGAACCGCTGCACACCGCGTTCCAGCCCCCACTGAATGGCGGCTTCGGAATCGCAGCGGGCGAAGATGACGTGGTCATGCCCCAAGGGCCGCAACGCCACAGCGACGCTGGTGCCATGTTCGGTCTCGCCCATCTCGGGGCTCCAACTGACCTTGTAATAATCGGCCTCGAACTGGGTGACGTCCATGAACTGCAAGGTCAGTTCGTTCAGACCGTCGATCACCACCTGATGACCGTATTCCTTCAGGCGCTGGCGGGCGGCGTAATAGCCCCGGCTGTCGGCCAGAACGTCGAGCACCTGGAATTCCACCGAGATCGACGCCCGCGCCCCTTCACGCTTTTCAAAATCGGTAAAGGCGTCGGACAGAACGGTGCTGATGTTCAGGTTCAGGCCATAAAGATGCGGCCTGATCTTCAGCGGCATGTCGCTGAGCGCGCCCAGCACCCGCAAATCCAGGGTCTGGCTGAGATGCTGGAACAGCCAGCGATTGCCCAGCAGATTGACATCCGGCGCCAGGGCCTTTTGCAGCTCGGCCAGGGCGACATAGAATTCCTGGTACATCACTTCGGCGGTGGTGCCGTCGTTGATGACAATGGCCGATTGGCGACGGATCAGGCCCGACACATCGGCGATGGCCATGCGCTCCATCACCTCGGTCAAGGATTTGGGGTCCAGGGGCTGGGGATCGGCTTTGCCCGACTGCTGACGGACCCGCAGACGCGCCTGTTCCGCCGCCGTGCGCGACATCAAGATGAAGTCGTCGTAATCCGAACTGCCCAGATCGAACCAGGTGCAGAAATTATCGCGCCCGTCACCCGCGTCCGAGAATGTCAGCGGGTCCTTGGAGAACAGCGCCCGCAGCTTGAAGATCATGTTCTCGACATCGATCAGGTTCGGCTCTTTCAGCATGAACACGATGTCGGAATTGCCCAACAGGAACATCTGGCCGCGATAGGCGTTGACCATCGGCTCCAACATTCTGAGCGCGATGCGGATATGGCCGTCCTGACGGTTCTGCGGACGCAGCCGCGACAGATGCACCTGCACCGCCAAACGGCCATGCCGGATCCGCCCGATCCGCTCGGCGGCACCGAACAGCAGACTTTCCTGGGTGACAATTTCCGGACCGGCCGCGCCCGGCGTCGGTGCATTCATGATCAGACCTCTTACCCGCTTCCCCCTTGGGTCCCCTGCCCATTCCTGGGACTGCCGTCATAGGACGCAGTCCTTATCATTGTGGGAAGCGCTTAACAGATAACATCGCCTTTGCGCACCAACCAGAGGATAAATCACGATATTTTATAATCCCCTGGGTTCCTGCGGCTTTCTATCGACCAAATGCGCCCAATACATTAATCTAAAGGATAGAATTGTCGCCGCGGATCCGCAGATGAGCATTGCCGACACTTTTTCACCGGAGCAAGACGAGAACGAGGAGTGTGCCGCCGTTCTCGACCCTGCTCCGCTCAGGGATTATCTGAACGCCATTCCCGCCCATGCCGCCATCTTGGATGCATCGGGCCGGGTGACGACGGTCAATGCCGCCTGGGTCCGCTTCGCCGAAAAAAACGGCGGATCGCAAGATGCCTATCTTGGACACAATTATCTGACCGTCAGCGATAGTTGTTCGGATGCCGACGCAACCGCCGTTGCTGCCGGAGTCCGCGCCATCCTGAGCGGTGAACGCCCGGAATTCTGGCACGAATATGCCTGTCACAGCGCATCCGACCGCCGCTGGTTCCGCTGCATGATTTCGCCGCTGCGCCATGACGGCAAGGATCTGATCCTGGGCGCGATGGTGCTGCATGTCGATGTCACCAACCGCAAACTGGCGGAAGAAGCCGCCACCCAAACCGCCGCCTGGATGCAGTTGATTGCCGACACGGTGCCGGCTCTGGTCAGCTATACCGACAGCGATCTGGTGCTGCGCTTTGTCAACCGCCGCTATGAGGAATGGTATCAGACGCCCGCCGATCAGATCATCGGGCAGCGGCTGGACGCCTTTTTCGGCGAACATGGGTTTGAAAATATCCGCGACCATGTGCAATCGGTGCTGGATGGCGAAAGCGTCGATTTTGAAGGTCGGGTGGCGGGGACCAACCGCTGGTATCATGCCAGTCTGGTGCCGCATCGTCAGGAAAACGGGGCGGTCTTGGGCTATTTCACCCTGGTGACCGACATCACTCAGGCCAAGCAGGCCGAAGAGGCATTGCGAAACGCCAAGCAGATGGCGGAAACCGCCAATTCCGCCAAGTCGGAATTTCTGGCCAATATGAGCCACGAACTGCGCACGCCCTTAAACGCCATCATCGGCTTTTCGGAAATGCTCTCGACCCAGGTCTGGGGCGAATTGGGCCATCCCCATTACAAGGAATATGCCGAGGCCATCCACCAATCGGGCCAATATCTGCTGAACCTGATCAACGATATTCTCGATCTGTCCAAGGTCGAAGCCGGACGCTTTGATCTGCACGAAGAAGAGATGGACCTGTTGGACACCGCCGAATTGTGTCTGTCCATGCTGGCCGACCGCGCCGCCAAGGCCAATGTCCGCCTGATCGCCGCTATGCCCGAAGGATTGCCGCTTTTCCACGGCGATTGCCGCCTGATCCAACAGATGCTGCTGAACCTGTTGTCCAACGCCGTCAAATTTACTCCGGCGGGCGGGCATGCCACGTTGACGGTTGTGCGGACCGCCGACAACGATCTGGAAATCAGCGTCGCCGATACCGGCATCGGCATCGCGCCGGAACATGTGGCGCGGGTTTTGGAACCGTTCGGTCAGGTGGATTCCGCCCAGGCGCGGCTGCATCAGCGGGAAAGCACCGGGCTGGGCCTGCCGCTGACCAAACGCTTTGCCGAACTGCATGGCGGCACCTTGCGGCTGGACAGCCAGCCCGGCCAGGGCACCACCGTGACCCTGTGCTTTCCCGCCCATCGCCTGGGATAAAGCTGATATCCCCAACTTGCCGCTTGCAAGCATCCCAGGCTTGAGTTAGCCCAATCCTTCCTTTTTCTTCGGACCTTGTCAGGACCATGACCGATCTATCCGAGCTTGCTTCCCGCGTTTCCTCCTTCCGGGGCGTGCGTGTCCTGTGCGTCGGCGATGTCATGCTGGACCGCTTCGTCTATGGCGATGTGGACCGCATCTCGCCGGAAGGGCCGATCCCGGTAATCCGGGTCCGGCGCGAAACCGCCATGTTGGGCGGCGCGGGCAATGTGGTGCGCAATCTGGTGGCCCTGGGGGCGCATCCGCATTTTCTGTCGGTGGTGGGCGACGATCAACCGGGCCGCGACGTCAGCACCCTGGTGGGCGAACTGCCCGAAGTCGATCCTTATCTGATCGTCGAGACCGACCGTCAGACCACCATCAAGACCCGCTTTATCGCCGCCAGCCAGCAATTGCTGCGCGCCGATCATGAAACCTCGGCCGAACTGGCGGAACTGAGCCGCGAGCGTCTTTTGGAAGCCGCGAACGATTTGTTCGAGCGGATCGGCGTCGTGGTGCTGTCGGATTACGGCAAGGGCGTGCTGACCCCCGCCGTGGTGCGCGCCCTGATCGATGGTGCGCGCGCCGCCCAAAAGCCGGTGATCGTCGATCCCAAGGGCAGCGATTATTCGCTCTATCGCGGCGCCACCCTGGTGACGCCCAACCGCAAGGAACTGATCGAAGCCACCAAGATGGCCTGCGGCACCGACGCGGAAATCATCGCCGCCGCCCGCCATCTGATCGCCACCTGCGGCATCGAAAACGTGCTGGTCACCCGCAGCCAGGACGGCATGAGCCTGGTGTCGGGCAATGGCGACGTGTCCCACCTGCCCGCTGAAGCCCGCGAAGTGTTCGACGTGTCGGGCGCAGGCGACACCGTGGTCGCCGCCATGGCCGCCGCCATCGCCAGCGGCGCCAGCCTGCGCGAAGCCGCCAAGCTGGCCAATGTCGCCGCTGGCATCGTGGTGGGCAAGATCGGTACCGCCGTAGCTTATGCGTCCGATCTGGTCAGCACCCTGCATCACACCGAACTGGCCCTGGGCGACGTCAAGGTCGCCACCCGCGAAGCCGCCGCCGACATGATCGCCCTGTGGCGTCACAAGGGCAACAAGGTGGGCTTTACCAACGGCTGCTTCGATTTGCTGCATCCGGGCCACATCTCGCTGTTGCAGCAAAGCAAGGCCAATTGCGACAAGCTGGTGGTCGGGCTGAACTCCGACGCCTCGGTCCAGCGACTGAAGGGACCGACCCGCCCGGTCCAGTCGGAAGCGGCGCGCGCCACCGTTCTGGCGTCGCTAGCCTGCGTCGATCTGGTGGTGATCTTTGACGAAGACACCCCTTACGAACTGATCGCCGCCTTGCATCCCGACCTGCTGGTCAAGGGGGCCGACTACACCATCGACAAGGTGGTCGGGGCCGATCTGGTGCAGGGCTGGGGCGGCAAGGTGGTTCTGGCCGATCTGGTGGCTGGTCAAAGCACCACCGCCACCATCGCCCGCATGAACAAGAAGTAAGCAACCGTCTTGAACAAGCCGGACCCGATCCGGCCTGTTCAAAGCTGGCTTCTTGCCACCCCAATGTCAGGGAGGGGACAGACTGTCCTCTTCCTCAATCCCGTCCCCGTGACCATCCTCAAGGCCCCCCTCTTCCTCAAGGCCACCTTCTTCCTCTTCGTCATCCAGGCTTTCCAGATGGGACACGATCTCGGCGCCATTCAAGGCACCGAGTTTTTCCATATACTCGTCATAGGACGAGATATCGCAGACCCCTTCCTCGGCAGGGTCATCAAGATCGAAGACATCATCGATCAAGGCCCGGATCTGAGATTTGCTGTAGTGCTGAAGGCGCTCGTCCGAGACATATCCCTGGATTTCCCCGACCTGATCCTCGTAGGCATCGTCAGCCTGATTCACCAGAAACTGGTTAAAGCTCATCTCCGCTATGATCGCGAGAGCGCGCGCGTTGGACATGTGCACATGGTTTTCGAGGTAATCCAGGACACTGTCCTGATCAGACAGCTTGGCCTGGGAAAACGCATTTGGATAAGCCCGGAACATCGAGAAAAGGTGCTGATCAAGCAAAGCGGCAACACGCTCGTTGGCGGTTTCCACATCCTCTTCCTCGTCATCTTCCAAGGCGGCATAACCGGGAACCAGATAAGCATCATTGGCGTCATCCACGGTATCGACGGTCTTTTTATCCAGCAACAGCCACATGGCTTCATGCAGGTCTTTGTCTGGCTCCTCGCCCTGTTCGGCGGCACGAATGGTTTTCAACCGCTCGGGCTCGCCATTGCCTTTGCCGCCGCCGCTGACCGCCGTCAGGGGGATGGAATTGCGGTAATTGAGATAGGCTGCGATGAAAAGCTGAAGCCGCGCCACCAGCCATAAAGCGGGGATCGTATCGGCATCCTGAGCCAGGAAAGGGTCGATGGCGGTGTCGGCGGCGGTATAATTGGCATGAGCCCAACTGTCTTCGGGCAAATTGTCCACCAGATCGATGCCCGGCAGGTGGCTGGCCTCGACGACCATCTCATGCACCTCGTCCCAGGCATCCCGCGGGGATAATCCCACCAAACGGCGGGTCAGTTCATCCAGGAACACCTGCCAGGGCGTGGTGTGATCCCCCTCCTGCTGGCTGCTGATGGTGTTGGGTGGACGCCCCTTGATCGTCAATCCGCCAATGCTGTTGCCGTCAACAAGGTCGGGTAAGATTTGCACCGACACCACCCGCTGGGCAACGAGCTCGGTTTCATCGGTTTCCGGCTCCAAATCGGCCTCGACCTCGACCATTCTCTGCACCGGCTGACGGGTTGGCGCGGCATTCGCGCGCTGTTGCAGGCTTTGCAGTTGTCCCACCTGCGCCCCCGCATTCAACGCCGTGCCGATTTGCGACAAAGCCGTTCCGCCCGCCGCGCCTGTCCGTCCCGCACCAGCGCTCACGGAGGCGTCTGTCTGGTTGGTTTTCTCCGCCATCTGGTAAGGCATTGCCTTTCTCCCCAGCGCAAAACACAACTTTTAGGTGATCTATTTATAGATATTGATTTTGTGGGGTGTATTCAACGCGAATTTTCTTGCGGTCAGGATCGATCCGTAGCACTGGAAAAGCTGCTTGGGGGCGTATCGCCCGTCCTCACCTTTTTGCATCAGGTTCGATCATCATGTCCGCACGTCCGAAAGCCGTCATCCTTCTGTCCGGGGGATTGGATTCCGCCACCTGTCTGGCCATCGCCAAAAGCCAGGGCTTCGCACCCCTGGCGATTTCGTTCCGCTATGGCCAGCGCCATCAGGTGGAACTGTCCGCCGCCGCCCGCATCGCCGCGCAATTGGGGGCCGAACGCCATGTGATCGCCAATATCGATCTGCGCATGTTCGGCGGTTCGGCGTTGACCGCCGACATCGATGTGCCCAAGGATCGCCCGGACGAGGAATTGACCGCCGCCGGGGTGCCGATCACCTATGTTCCAGCCCGCAACACCATCTTCCTGTCCTATGCCCTGGCTTTGGCCGAGGTCGAAGGGGCGCGCGACATCTTCATCGGGGTCAACGCCGTCGATTACAGCGGGTACCCCGACTGCCGCCCGGCCTATATCGAGGCCTTCCAGACCATGGCCAATCTGGCCACCAAGGCGGCGGTGGAAGATGGCAAGACCATCACCATCCACACCCCGCTGCTGATGCTGACCAAGGGCGAGATCATCCGTACAGGTCTGGGGTTGGGGGTCGATTACAGCCAGACCATCACCTGCTATGACCCCAGCGACGACGGCCATGCCTGCGGCCGCTGCGATTCCTGCAAGCTGCGTCTGAAGGGTTTCGCCGAAGCCGGTCTGGAAGACCCTGCCCCCTATTCCTGGCGTCCCACGTCCAAGTAAGGGGACCCCGCCATGAGCCTGCGCCAAGCGGTCGCCAGCCTGACGTTTTCCACCCCCGGCGTGGGGCTGCACGACGTCACCCCCGCTGTGACCGCCTGGGTGCAGGCGCAAGGCATGAACGACGGGCTATTGACCCTCTTCCTTCGCCATACCTCGGCCAGTCTGACCATTCAGGAAAATGCCGATCCGGCGGTGCTGGCCGATCTGGCCGACTACTTCGCCCAAATCGCCCCCTTGGGCGCACCCCAGGGGCCGGGCCGCTATCGTCACGATGACGAAGGCCCGGACGACATGCCCGCCCATATCCGCACCGCCCTGACCCAGACCAGCCTGTCGATCCCGCTGATCAGCGGACGGTTGGCCCTGGGCACCTGGCAGGCGATCTATCTGTTCGAACACCGCGCCCGCCCCCACCGCCGCGAAGTGGCGCTGCATCTTTTGGGGCAGTGATGGCCGCCGCCGCACAGGACGAAACCCTGGACCAGTTGCTGGTCCGCATTCGCGCCTGCACCCTGTGCGCCGATCACCTGCCGCTGGGGCCGCGCCCGGTCTTGCGGGCCAGCCCAACGGCGCGGTTGCTGATCATCGGCCAAGCCCCCGGCACCCGCGTTCATGAAACGGGAATTTTTGTAAGCTACGAATAGCTCCTCATTTCCGTCCTGATGCTTCCTGACCTTACCGTGTAGATTAGAGACACATGTCAAACAACATTGCTGAATGCTGTAGTATGCAAATTTGTTTAGCGTTCTATGTTATCCACCGTGCAGTTCCGCAAGGACCTTGGCCACGTAGAGAAACCCGATCATAAGTTCAATCCACAGAATGCCGTTCATTTTGAATCTCCCCGGTAGCTCTCATAGAGCATCGCCCATATCTGTTTAATGCTGGTCGCCAACCTTATTTTTGCCACTACCCCCCAAAAAAATTGCGCAGTTGATGTGGACGCGATCCTATGGGGGAGAGAAAAAAGTGATAGGTCCGTGGCAAATTCGAGCAAGGAGACGAGCATACGGATGAATGGAGCTTGGATTTTTGAAGGAGGTAGGCCGTGGAAGGAGACATCCCGCCCGACAATATTGAAGTCGGCGGCCTAATCCTGGATGACCAGGAGTGGGGGCCGATGTGTAAAAGGCTCGCCGTGATCGCGGGGCACTATCTGCGACGAATGCGCTGGCGAGGTGTCGTCGGAGGGCACATACCTCAAGCCGCCGAGGCACTGGACTTTGTCCATGATGCAATCCAGAAGACATTAGGTGGGAGTCGGATATGGAAACGCGGCAAGGTCGCGCTCTTCCATCACCTCGCCGCCGTAATTAAAAGCGACATTAACGCGGCTGTTCGGCGGGCGGAAAATCGCCAGACCAGGACAGCCACTGATGATCAGTGGGACCTCTTTTCCCAAACCATTTCCGAAGATCCTGCTCACCGCCAAGTAAACACGGCAGTTTGGCCGGCCGATGCCCTCGTGGCAGAGAAGCAGTTTTTTTCATTTTCTACAGGCATGATTACTCAGCTAGCAGATGGTGACGCTGAGCTGGAAGCTTATGGCCACCTGCTTCTCGAAGGGTTGGAAAAACCTCAGGAGTTTTCGGCAAGCATGAAAATGCCAGTCGAAGCAATTTACAATATTAAGAAGCGTTTCTTGAGGCGATTGGAGACACTCGCTTCCGCTTCTTCTATTGTCTCCTAGGAGGCGCGTCATGAGCATTAAAAATGCTAACGTATCTGACGAAACTAACAACCCAATGGCGATGAAGTCCATGATTGATCTTATCTATGACCACATCATGTCTGACCCAGATGTCGTGCTCTCACTAAATGATGATGAAGTCGACTGCGAGTTGGCGCTGATGGGTCTTGATACGAACTGCCTAGCTGGTTTTACAGAGGAGTT
>JASLCK010000205.1 GCA_030151865.1 Rhodospirillaceae bacterium
GTGGTGCATCTGGCTGCCCGCGTTCATGTGATGAAGGACAAGGCCGCCGATCCTCTGGCCGAATTTCGCGCCGTCAACACCGCCGCCACCTTGCATCTGGCCCGCCAAGCCGCCGAAGCGGGGGTGCGGCACTTTGTCTATATGAGCAGCGTCAAGGTCAATGGGGAGGAAAACAGCCACCCCTATACCGGTAACGACACCCCCAATCCACAAGATCCCTATGGCCAGAGTAAGGCCGAGGCGGAAGACGGTTTAGCTCGTCTGGCTGCCAGCACTCTGCTGAAAGTCACAGTGCTGCGCCCGCCGCTGGTCTATGGTCCCAGAGTGGGGGGGAATTTCCGATCCTTGCTGGGCTTGGTGGATAAAGCGTTACCTCTGCCGTTGGGAGCCATCGCCAACCGCCGCAGCATGATCTATGTGGAAAATCTGGCCGATGCCGTTGCCGCCAGCCTAACCATGACGCCCGGCATGTGCGAGGTTTTCACCCTGAGCGACGGCGAGGATGTTTCGGTTCCGCAATTGGTTGCCCGATTGGCGGAAAAGCTGGACCGCCCGGCCCGTTTGCTGGCAGTGCCGGTAGGATTATTGCGACTGTTGGGTAAGGTAACCGGCAAAAGCGCGGCGATCCGTCGCCTGACGGAATCCTTGCAAGTCGATAATCGGGCTTTTTGCCTGCGCACCGGCTGGCGGCCGCCCTTCACCCTGGATCAGGGATTGGCGGCCACCGCCGAGTGGTTCAAGCAGGAACGGAAGAGCGCTCGCGCAAAGCGATGACTTCATCGCGGGTCAGACGCAAGCTGACCCGACCGCCTTGCAAACTTTCCAAATCCCACACCCGATCACGCACACCTTTACCAATCAGATGCACGATGCCCAAGGGAGCATGGGGCTCGTTGGGTTCCACCAGCACTCCACGCTCGGCATCCCACATCGGGGTGCCCTTGCCGCAGAACCAGTTGGCCAGGGACGGCAACAGGCTGACCGGCTGACGCTGGCCAAAGACCACGTAATTCAACGCCGTCTGTTCCGACAGAAAGAAGTTGAAATCCCGCACGAAGTTGCGCGGCTTGCCGTACTTGCCATAACGACGACGATTGAGGCTCTTGCGATGGGCTTCGGCCCACAGCTTCCAATGCGGTGCATTGGTGGCCAGGGCAAACACCCCGACATTCAGCACTGGATTGCAGCCCAGGCGATAGCCCGCCAGCAGCCCGAAGCTCCAGGCAAAGGCACTTTGATTCTGGCCCCACAATTTCGGCGGCTTGAACATGGTCCAGTAATTGCGGTCCAGTTCCGGCGTGATCGCCAGCTTGCCCTGCGAGGCGGCACGAACGAAATGCGGCAGCAGACTGTCGTCTTGCACCCAGGCGTCGGCGTCGATCCAGATGATGACGTCATTGTGAGGAAAATATTTCGGCAGATAGGGGCGAGCCGCCATGGCGCGGTAATTGCCCGACACCTGATCGCGATGGGGGAAATCCACATCCCAACCGGGTTCGACAATACGCGCACCCTGAGCCGCCAACCAGTCGCACTGGTCGATGTTCAGCCCCAGATCCAGCACGCCCAGCGACAGATTGCGGGAATAAGGTCCAGCTTTCAGCGAATTGACCAGTCCCTGCAACAGCGGGAAATAGGCCGCGTCGGCTGCGGTGCAGACAATGGCCGACAGCCCTTGGATTTCCTTCAAACCCTTGCCTCCCTCCCCCAGTCCGGGAAGAACATTACCACCGGCTGACGGGCTTACGCCACATCATCCGGTATTGCCGGACTGACTTTCGTCACCCCGGCGGCAAAAGAAGAACGGAGCGGAAAATCCGCCCCGTTCACATTCATTACGCAGTGGTATCAACTTCCGGAGCAGGCTTGGGACCGCCCTTGGAAACACCCACCATGGCCGGGCGCAGCAGGCGATCGGCAATGGTGTAACCGGCCTGCATTTCCAACACCACGGTGCCTGCGGGCTTGCTGGTGTCTTCGATTTCCATCATGGCCTGATGCAGATGGGGATCGAAACGCTGGCCCATGGCTTCGACGCGCTTGATGTTGTAACGCTCCAGCGCGCTTAGCAGGCTGCGTTCGGTCAGTTCCACGCCTTCGGACAGCTTCTGGGCGACCGCGTCGGTTTCGCGGGCATCGGCGGGGATGCTGTCCAGGGCGCGGCGCAGATTGTCGGCCACTTGCAGCATGTCCTTGGCAAAGTTGGTCACGGCATATTTGCCGCGTTCCTCGGCCTGGGTTTCCAAACGGCGGCGCACGTTTTCGGTTTCGGCCACGGCGCGCAGGAGCTGATCCTTCAGCTGGGCCAGCTCGGCCTCCAATTCGACCTCGCGCGGGGTCTTGGTCTCGGCCGGGGCAGCCTGCTCGGCAGCGGTCGGCTTTTCCTCGGCGACGGTCTCAGCGGGGGTGTCCTGGTTGTCCTGGGTCATGGTGTCCTTACTTCATCCGATAAGCCGCCCGACCACCTTGGCGGTGTAATCCACCAGCGGGATGATACGGGCATAGTTGATCCGCGTCGGACCGATGACGCCAATGGCGCCAACGATCTGCTCGCGGCTGTTGTGATAGGGCGCGACGATCATGGAGCAGCCGGAAACCTTGAACAACTCGTTTTCCGACCCGATAAAAATCTGCACCCCTTCGGCGCTGTTGGTCAGGTCCAGAATTTGGACCAGATTTTCCTTGGTTTCCAGCGCCTCGAACAAGGCGCGGATGCGTTCCAGATCGTTTAGGGCCGTCACATCGTCCAACAGATGGGACTGCCCACGCACGATCAGTTGTCCGCCCTTGCCGCCAGCCCAGGTGGCAAGACCGGCCTTGACCACCTTGCTGGTCAGTTCGTCCAACTGGCTGCGCTGGCTGACCAGTTCCGCCAAGATGGCTTCCTTGGTTTCTCCCAGCGTGCGGCCCGCCAGACGGAAATTCAGATAATTGGCCGCCTCGGTCAAAGCCGATGGGGATACGTCGGGTGGCAGCTCCAGTACCCGGTTTTCCACCTGCCCATCGTCGGTAACCAGCACCACCAGGGCCCGGCCCGGCCCCAGCGCCACGAATTCAATCATCTTGAGCGAGGTTTGGGTTTTGGGCGCCAGCACCAGACCGGCGCAACCAGCCAAACCTGATAAAGTGGAGAGCGCTTCCTCCAGAACCTGTTCCAGGCTTTTACCAGTGGCGCGGCAATGGGCGTCGATGCGTTCGCGTTCCTGCTCGGCAACCTTACCCACTTCCAACAGCCCGCTGACAAACAGCCGCATCCCGGCTTCGGTGGGCAGACGCCCCGCCGAGGTATGCGGAGCGTATAACAGCCCGGCATCTTCCAGATCGGCCATGACGTTGCGGATGGTGGCGGGCGACAGCGACACGGAAAGACGGCGCGACAAGGTGCGCGAACCGACGGGTTCGCCGGTTTCAACGTAAGCGTCAACGATCTGGCGAAAAATTTCGCGGGATCGTTCGCTCAGATCGGCCACGTTGTTGCTGCGCATGGTCCCGTGCCCAAAGGCCCCTTTTTCCGTTGGTCAGCAAATTTAGTGAGGTCGTGGCCCAGCGTCAACTTGGCCCACTTTACCTGGGCGACGACACGGGCTAGCTTGACCGCCAATCATTATGCCCCCCAAACACCAGAGGATGACATGAGACCATCGGGCCGCGCACTGAACCAGCTTCGCCAGATCGTGCTGGAGCCGGGCTTCAGCAAATATGCCGAGGGGTCCTGTCTGGCCCGCTTCGGCGATACCCACGTGCTGTGCACCGCTTCCGTGGATGAAAAGGTTCCGTCCTTCCTGCGCAACAGCGGCAAGGGCTGGGTCACCGCCGAATACGGCATGCTGCCCCGTTCGACCCAC
>JASLCK010000234.1 GCA_030151865.1 Rhodospirillaceae bacterium
AAATCTTTTAATTAAAAATTGATTCCTAGTTTAGCGTATGAATTTATCTGTTCGTAATTCATTCTGACGCGATGAATTTAAAAATTTTCGCGTGTGCGTACTAAATAAATAAATATTTCTTATAAGTATTTATTTTAAGTATAAGGCTTTTATCATGTAGAAAATATATAAACACTTTCATGTGTATGATTTTGTAAGAAAATTCAATTTTGAATGCGTTGAGTTCTTTCCCTGAAGTGTTTTAAATGATCATTGGTTTCTTCTGTCTTTAGAGGAAACTCGGCACAAAGCCTTATCCTTTCCAAGGGTATGGGGGCGGCAGAAGAAGTTCTGCGGTGGGCTGGCCGTGAAGATGATTGGCTTTCGGGGATCAAACATGTCGGCTGATGATTCGCTGCGTAACAAGCGCTTCAAGTTCATGCGGAAAGCGAAGCGTCATGCCGATGGTTCACGCAAGAAATCATCCCTCAGCCCCTTGATCGTCGAAGCGATCGAGCCGCGTCTTTTGCTGTCCAGCACCACGCTCAGCAATGTCCAGGCCCAGAACGCCGCCCAGTCGTTGCACGACAACCTCGCTCACTTCGAAGCGGTGTTGAGCGCGCTGGCCACGTTCGACAAGTTCAACCACACCCTGCCGCTGATTTCAGGCTCGCAAGGGGCGGCGACCATCGGGACGGCGGCCAATCTGGCCCACATGCTGGAAGCGGATGTGGTGGCGCCCTTGCAGGGCTATATCCAAAGCCTGTCCAGCGGTCAGCAGACCGCGACCAGCTCGGCGGCCCTGGCTTCGGGGATGCAGTCGGTCATCAACAGCGTTCTGGGGGCATCGGGGTCGGTGACGGTGACCGACAAGTCGTCGGGCGGCAATATCGACTTTGCCTTCTCGTTCGGCACCCAGTTCAACGAAGCCTTCACCCTGGCCATGGGGCAGAATGTCAATATCAACGGCATTCACTTCCCCGCCGATTTGCAGGGCAACTTGCAGGTCAGTCTGAGCCAGTTCAATTTTGAAACCGTTCTGGCTTCCGGCGCCAAGGCATTGACCGATAGCACGGTTCAGGCAGCGCAAAGCGCCGATCTGATCGACAATTTCTCGCTGTCCAATGCCGGGGTGCATATCGACCTGTTGGCCAACGCGACAGTCGCCAGCGGCACGGCTTTTCAGGTCGGTCTGCTGACCCTGAACACCACCGCGCCCGGAACCCTTGGTTATGATGGCGCGTTGCATGTGTCGTTCGGTTCCCTGACCGGTCAGACCCTGAATGCCGATGCCAATCTGGTGAATGGCGGCAGCTATTCGTTCCTGAACAGCTTGGCGACGGTGGCAGGCGATGCCAATCCGTCGATTTCTTTCGCGCTGCCGGTTTCCCTGTCGGCGACCGACATGTCCATCCCTGGCCTGTCCTCGGGCTTTACGGGGCAGATTGCTGCCACCGGCACCGTTCTGGACGGCAATTGGGCGGTACAGGTGACCCATAATTCGGGCCTCAGCCTGACGGTCCTGAATGCCTTCTCGACCTTCACGCCAGACAAATTCGTCGCGGCCTTCCAAAGCCTGGACAGCTATATCAACAGCCTGGCCGGATCGTCGCTAACCGACGTGACCATTCCCTTCACCAAGGGCACCACGTTCGGCGATGTTTTGAACTTTGCCGAAAACTTCCAGCACGACGTCGTCAACAAGCTGATGGCGATCAATACTTTGCTGGGCTTCCAGCAAAACCAGAGCGCGACCGCATCCAACGGCACCAGCGCCGCCGATCTGGTGATTACGCCGGTCGATTTCTCGGGCCTGCTGCCCGCGCAGTTCCATCTGATTCTGACGGTGGACGGTCATACGGCCTCGATCGCCATGACCAACCAATATACCGATGGCAGCGGCACCCATAAGATCCAGACCGTGGACGATCTGGCCACCGCCATTAATCTGGCGATTCTGAACGCCCCGGCGGGCAGCGCCCTGGCGACCGTGGCGGCCTTGCCGCTGACGGTCAGCGCCATCAACAAGAACACGGAAACCGTCGCGGTCAGCGGCGGCGCGGTGACCATCGGCGGCACGGTAACGTCCGGCGATCATGTGACCTTGAAAGTGACCAACTCCACCGCCTTGACCGGCGGTCCGGTGGTGGTGTCCTATCAGGCGACGGCGACCGATACTCTGGCCAGCGTTGCCACTAAGCTGGCTGCCGCCATCAACGCCAATTCGACCCTGGCTGCCGCCCATATCACCGCCACCGCCGCCAATGGCGTGGTCACGGTGACCAGCGCCAGCGGTTCGACCACCATCGCGGCTGCCAATACGTCGTTGGATTTCCACACCAACCAGACCGGCAGCGACGCCACCCCGGCCAGCATCGCCATCAGCACCACCACGTCGTCGTTCGACAGCCTGAGCAGCTTTGCCGTTACCCTGGGTCAGGCGCTGGGGATCAGCGACAACCTGAATGACATCGGCAGCTTCTTGACCGGCCTGGGTCTGCGTTACGATCCCGTCCTGAACGCCATCGAACTGAACCTGAATTACGAAACCAGCTTCACCTTGGGCGGTGCGCCCAGCGAAAGCGTGGCTGACAATCTGACGGCCAAGACGGTGACCATCGGTGGTGCCGCGACGGCGGGCGATCAGGTTGCGGTGACCATCAGCAACGCCCTGCTGCCCAATGGCTCGGTGACGGTTTCCTATACGGTCAAATCATCGGACGGCGTCAACGACATCGCCAGCGGTCTGGCTTCGGCCATCAACGGCAATGCGCTGTTGAAGGCGCAGCATATCAGCGCCACCAACGCCAGCGGCACCGCCGTTCTGGCCATCGCCTCGACGGCTGCGGGCACCACGTTCAGTTCGGCCGCCAGCGGCTCGATCGCGTTTGGCACCGGTCTCGATCTGGGATCGGTCGCCAGCCTGTCGGGCAGCGGCAATCTGGCCATCAGCGCCGATGTCGGCCTGTCCATGAGCCTGGGCTTCAGCCTGAACGCCCTTGACGCTCTGGCCAATACCGGCGCACAGGTTACCGTCAACGGCAAGCCCCTGGGGTCCAGCACGCCGCTGTTCTCGCTGCCGGTCTGGCCCGCCGCCAGCAGCAGTGCCGCCATTCCCACCGTTACCGCCGATCAGGCGGCGGGTGTGGTCGGCTTGCCCGATATGCAGATCACCCTGCGCGACGGCACCGTTGCCACCATCGAAGTACAGCACGGCCAGATCATCGATACCGTGGGCGGCGGGGCCCCGGTGGCCATCGCCGGTACCGGCATCGACAACACCGCCATCAACATCAAGGGCAATGTCACCATCGGCGATACGGTTACCCTGACCGTCAGCTATGGCGCCAATGGGGCCAGCACCCAGACCATCAGCTATACCGCCCAGGCCGGCGACACCACCGCGACCATCGCTACTGCTTTGGCGAATGCGGTCAACAACAACGCGGCGCTGAAGGCCGCCAAGGTCACGGCCGCCAGTTCGGCCAATTTCCTGGATCTGCAAGGGTCCAGCGCCACAGTAACCGGCAGCGTGACCGGTGCCGGGTCCGAACTCCTCGACAACAAGGTCGTCACCATGGGCGACCTGATGAATGCCCTGAACGGCATCAAGTCGGGCAATATCGATGTGACTGTCGGCGGGCAGGCCGCCGTGGGCGATGTGCTCAGCCTGACGTTCGACAACTCCAAGCTGTCGTCCCCCATCAGTCTCAGCTACACCGTCAAGAACGGCGACACCCTGGCGAGCATCGCCAGCGGTCTGATGGCCGCCATCAACGCCAACACCAGCCTGGCCGCCGCAGGCATCAGCGCCACCACCCAGGGGGCGATGCTGGTGGTGCAGGGCGGTGCCAGCGTCACCACCAATCCGGGCAGCCTGACGGTCGGTGCCGATGCCAGCGGCGATGTCAGCGTTGACGGCAAGGTGATCGCGGGCGATGTGCTGAGCATGAAGGTGACCCCCAGCGGCGGCTCGGCCCAAGTGGTGTCCTATACCGCCCAGGCCGGTGACACCACCGCCGACGTCATCGCCAAGCTGGTGGATGCCATCGACAGCCTGTCGGGCGTGTCGGCCAATATCGAAGGCGTCATCACCGGCGCCAACACCATCGTCAAGCCCAACACCGGCGATAATGCCGCCGATCTGACCTATAACAATGGCGACATCACGGTGATCAGCGCCAATGCGGGCGATCATCTGAGCCTGATCGTCAATGGCCAGACCGTCAGCTATATCGTTCAGGCCGGTCACACCAGCGCCGCCGACGTGGTGGCGGGTCTGATCGACGCCATCAACAACGCTGGCATCAAGGGTGTTTCCAGCTCGCTTTCGGCACAGATCACCGGGGCCACCCTCAGCATCGCGCCGTCGGTTTCGGAAACTTTGAGTGTTTCCCCGGCATCGGGCGGCGTCAGCGCCATCTACAACGCTTCGACCATGTCGCTGCAGTTCATGGACGGCACTCAGGTGATCGGGCAGACCCCGGTCAGCCTTGGTTTCGCGTCCTCGGCCAGCGCTTCGGCGGCCAGCTTGGCCAATGCCCCGCAAGGCGCGCTCAGCTCGACCAACTATTATCAGGCGGTGTTGTCGGCCACTCCGGCGACCGCCGTGGATTATTCCGCCGCCAATCAGTTCCTGGTCAAGCTGGGCAACCTGCCGCCGATCGAGGTCAGCATCGCCGCCGATGCCAGCCGCACCAGTGCCAACGACTTCGCCGCCGCCATGAACGCCGCCCTGGCGCAGCTTTCCGTCGATCCGGCCTTGTTGGGCCTGTCGCCGGGTCTGGTGATCCATCTGGCCAACGGGCAGACCACCGGTCATGCGGGTGACGTCGTCAGTGTCGAGGTTCTGAACAAGGATCTGGCCGGCGGCTCGTTGTCCATCAGCTATACCGTCAAGAGCGGTGACACCGCGCAAAGTATCGCCGCCGGTCTGGCCGCCGCCATCAACGCCAATGATACCCTGGCCAGCAACGCCATCACCGCCAAGGCCAGCAACGGCACGCTGACGGTTGCCACGTCCAGCGGCACATCGACCCTGGCAAGCTCGGTGTCGGCCAATGGCGGGGCGGAAACCGTCACTCCGCTGACGGTCGCCTATTCTTCGCTGTTGCAGGCCAGCGGCCAGTCGATGACCGTGCAGGGCGCGCCCAAGGCCAATGATGTGGTCAGCGCCCAGATCACCAATCCCAACGTCAATGGCGGTTCGGCCATCGCCGTCAGCTACACGGTGAAAAGCGGCGACAGCGCCAGCTCGATCGCCAATGGCCTGATGGCCGCCATCAACGCCAACACCACCTTGAAGGCGGCGGACATCACCGCCACGGTGGACGGCAACACCGTGGTGCTGCATTCGGCGGCCCCCGGCATGACCGCAGTCGCCAACACCTCGGCCAATGGCAATACGGAAACCCTGGTTTCCTCGCTGACGGTCTCGACCACCCTTTACAACGTGGTCAGCACCTCGGCGGGCAGCACCTTGCAGTCCCAGGCGGCGCAGTTCGGTCTGAGCATCACGCCGGTCGATACCACGGTCTGGAGCCTGAACAGCTCTAAGCTGGTGGGCACGTTGGGCTTCTCGGGCCAGGACGTGAACGGTCTGGGCTCGGCGTTCGGTCTGATCAACAGCAACCCGCTCTACAGCACCACCTTTGCCGACCGTCTGTTCCTGAACAACACCCAACTGTCCGCCAGCTTTACCGTTGCCATGAGCAATCTGGTGTTGCAGGGCTCTCTGGGCTTTATCGGTTTCCAGGCCACCGGCAGCGGCTATGTGTCGCTGGAAGCCGATCTGGCTTTGCAGTCGCCCACCGGCAACAGCTATGTGACTTTCCACCAGTTGCAGGACGCCCTGTCCAACGGCAATCTGTCCTCGCTGTGGTCGTTCGGCGTCGAATCGGGCAAGGCGGGTCAGGCTTGGGCCGATCTCAGCATCGGCAGCATCCAACTGACCGGCAGCAATTCGGCTGGTCAGCTGATTTCCGATCTGGCCAATGCCCTGGTGCAGCCCAGCATCGATATCGCCTTCAACGGTGAAATCAACGGCCTTAGCGACATCATCCACGCCAAGCCGACGGTCACCACCACCGGCTTCGACAATTTGCAGGGCCTTCAGCATCTCAGCTTCGCGCAGATCGTGCAGGGCTTGCAGACGGTCCTTAAGATCATCGACGACGATACCGGCAGCTCGGTGCTGGACACCAAGATCCCGCTGATCGGCGAAAGCATCAATGATCTGCTGAATTACGCGCAAAGCTTCTCCAGCTTCCTGACCAGCTTGCAGGACAATCCGGCGGGGACCGTTTCGCAGATCAATACGGTGCTGAAGTCGGCCCTGGGTCCGCTGGGCAGCAATATCAATCTGACCTACAGCAACGGCTCGCTGATGCTTGGCTTCACCATGAGCCAAAACGTCAACACCACCTTGCCGTTCAGCCTTGATCTGGCGTCGTTGGCCAGCGCGGTCGGCGTTTCCCTGCCGTCGGAAATCACCTCTCTGGTGGGCGTCGATGCGGCGGGCAGCCTGAATGTCACGGCGGGCGCGGTGCTGGGCGTGTCCATGGGGATTCAGCTTCAGGCCCCCAACGCCACGGCCAATACCTCGTTGTCGGCTCTCAACGGCGGCAAGGGGCTGCCGACCAATGGCACCAGCGCTGCCGATCTGGTGTTCCAGACCGGCAGCGGTCGCCAGTTCGGCGTCGATCTCGATGCCCTGGCTACCTCGGACAGCCTGGCGGTCAGCGGTGCGACCGTGACCGTCGGCGGGACCGTGCGGGCGGGCGAAACCCTGTCGGTGACCATCGACAATGCCAAGCTTGACGGTGCGGGCGCTGCGGGCAGCGGGGCTGTGACCATCAGCTATACCGTGGGGGCCACCGACACTCTGGCCAGCATGGCCAACGGTCTGGCCCAGGCCATCAACGCCAACACCGTGCTTGCCAAGGCGGGCGTGACCGCCAGCGCGTCGGGCGCGGCCCTGAGCGTGGTGGGCAGCAGCAGCGTGGCCGCCAATGTGGGCGGCAACATCCAGGATCTGGTGGACGCCATCAACGCCGCTGCCGTCAAGAGCGGCCTGAGCGGATCCTTTGCGGCGTTCAGTGGCGGCAAGATCACCCTGACCGACAGTGGCAGCGTTAGCCTGCCAACCGTGCACAGCAGTTCGGACTTGGGCTTTGCCCAGTCCATCGGCGTCACCGGGGCTAATGCCCTGAGCGGGTCGGCTGGCGGCGCTGCCACCGAAACCGTCACCGTGACCGGCCTGACCGGCTTTACCGTCGGCGGCTCGGCGACGACCGGCGACAGCGTGACGGTTTCGGTCAACGGCCAGACCGCGACCTATACCGTTCAGGCGGGCGACAGCGTCAGCGATGTCGGCCGTCATCTGGCCGACGCCATCAACCAGTTGCATCTGAATGGCGTGTCGGCCCACTCCATGGGCCAGACCTCGGTCCAGGTGGCCAATGATTCCCTGTCCATCGGCGGCAAGCCGACTGCGGGTGATACGGTCAGCGTCACCGTCGGATATGGCAGCGGCCAGAGCGAAACCGTGACCTATAAGGTTGCCAGCGGCGATACCGCCGCCAGCATCGCCAGCGCCCTGGGGGCCAAGATCGCCGCCGACAGCGCCTTGCAGGGGGCGGGCGTACAGGCCGTGGTGACCGGCAACGCCATCACCGTGGTCAGCGCCAGCGGTTCGGCCACCCTGAGTGGTGCCGCCGCTCCGGTCAATGCGGGCGGCGTCGCAGGTGAAACCGTCACCAGCAGCACTGGCGAACTGGTCAGCACCAGCCTGCCGTCCAGCTTTACCGGCGCGTCCGGTTCGGCAGCGTCCAACGCCTACACTTTCAATGTGGTGGTCAACGGCGTCAACGAGACCATTACCGTCGGAAGCAATGCAGGCCGCATCACCAACGCCGATTTGGTGGCGGCCATCAATCAGGCCTTGGCGGCCAAGTCCGTCGATGGCGGTCTGACCAGTCAGGCCAACGCCGGAACGTCGTCAAATCTGAGCCAGTTCGTGGAAGCGGCGCTGGTCGGCAATAAGATCGTCTTTGTCGCCTCTGACGCGGTTCTGGGCGATACCCACAGCCTGGCGGTGTCCGATCTGGCCCCGACGGCCAAGGGCATTGCCGCGCTTGGCTTCTCGGGCAGCACCACGGCGACCGACAGCGCGGGTGTGTCGAGCCTGACCACCACGCTGCCCTCGACCATCGATTACACCGCGGCCTATCAGTTCCAACTGACGGTCAATGGCAAGGCGGCGACCATTTCTCTGGCGTCCGACGTCAACCGCACCTCGGCCGACAGTTTCGCCAGCGCCCTCAATCAGGTGCTGAGCAAGACCTTTATGAGCCAGAGCGATCTGGGCATCGGGTCGGCGGGCAAGATCCTGCTCAGCCAGTTGATCAAGGTCAGCGATACGGTGACCAACGGCACCGCCACCTTGACCTTCACCGCCCAGGATGCCCGTTTGGGCAGCAGCCATTCCCTGGCCATCGGCGATGTTGCCAACACCACCCCGCTGACCATGCGGGTGTCGGATCAGAGCGGCAGCGGCGCTGCGGCGGAACTGGGCTTCGACAGCGGCAACCAGAGCGCCTCGGCGGCGTCGGGCACCAACCGGGTGCTGAATTCGTCGGCGATTACCGACAATTCGGTTCAGCACACCTTCTTCCTGGATACCCAGAATACCGGCCTGACCATCAGCCTGGGCGCGTCGGTGTCCAATCTGAACTTCAGCACCAATCTGGGCCCGCTTTCGATTTCCATCCAGAACGGCTTTGCCGCGCTGGGGGCGCAAAATCTGGTCAACGGCGCTTTGCCCGCCGCCGGAACCGCAGGGTTCTCGGTCAGCACCGACGTGATCAATCATCCGGCAACCCTGCATTTCGGCATCAAGGACGGTGTCACCCTGAACGAACAGGGCGACAGCACGGCCATGGCCAACCGCCTGTTCTTCTCGGAAGTGGGCAATATCTCGGGCCAGCAGACCCTGAATATCGGCGGCAGCGCCACCCAGGGCGACGTCGTCTCGGTGGTGATCAACAGCGGCAAGCTGTCGGGGGCGCAGACCGTGACCTATACGGTTGGCGCCAACGAAACCGCCGCGACCATCGCCGCCCATCTGGCGGCGGCGATCAACGCCAACACCACCTTGCACAATGCCGGGGTCAGCGCCAACGCGGCGGCCAACGCCACCAATCTGGCGGTTTATGGCGCCAGCCAGATCACCGACAGCATCGCCGGGACCGGCGGTAAGGCCGCGACCGAAAAGCTTTCAGTGGTTTCCGGCTATAGCAACCTGTTGGGCGTGACCAGCAATGTGGCGGTCCAGGTCAGCCTGCCGATCTACTTCCTGGGGCAACCCTTGCAGCCGGTGGTGTCGATCCAGATCGGCAATGTGCTGGGCGGCAGCAATGGTTGGGCCATGGACCCCAACCCGTGGTCCATCAGCATTCCCAATCTCAGCCAGTTGGCGTCCAGCCTGGCCAGTTCCTTCAACGTCGTCAACTTCCTGAACAACCCGGAAGCGGTGATCAACGGCCTGAACAGCCTGTTGGGCACCCTGGACACCCTGTTCACCCAGCAGGTGTTTGGCTACAAGCTGCCGCTGGTGGGTTCGGCGCTCAGCAGCGCGGGCGATTTCATCGGGTCGATGCGGGCCAATCTGATCGGTTATCTGAACGGTCTGGTGACCGACTATAAGTCGGCCCATGCCGGTCAGGACCCGACCACCGCCGGGATCATGCAGGACGGCGTCAACCACCTGATGACCAGCCTTGGCTTTAACGGCGGCGTGGCCGTCACAGTCATTGCCTCGGCCAAGGAAATCGACTTCGCCCTGAACCTGACCAAGGTGCTGTTCAACGGCAGCGTCAATCTGTCGGGCGATCTGGGCATTCCGGGCCTGGGCATTTCGGTGTCGAACGGCAACGTCAATCTCGAACTCGACATGTCGATGGTGCTGAACTTCGGTTACAGCTACAGCGGCGGCTTCTTCATGCTCGACAGCATGGCGGGCCAGCATGCCCTGGCGCTGAACTTTGCCGTCACCATCCCGCAAAGCTTCCAGGCCGGTTTGACGCTGGGCATCCTGACGGTGACCGGCACCAACGGCAGCCATGTCTTTACCAATGCCGACGGTTCGACGGCGTCCGGCACGTCGCTGAGCGGCGGGGTGTTCGTCGATCTGCATCCCAAGACCCTGAACGACCTGTCGGACATGGGGGTGACCACCACCAGCGTGGCGTCCACCGCGACCAGCGGCAATCAGACCATTTCGCTGAGCCTGCCCGCCAATCTGGATGTCACCAGCGCCTATAGCTTCCAGTTGGTGGTCGATGGCACCCCGGTAACGGTTTCCATCGCCGCCGACAGCGGGCGCACCACCACGGCTGATTTTGTCAGCGCGGTCAACACCGCCCTGTCCCATGCACAGATCGCCAAGAGCGTGGTCGACAGCACCAAGACCGGCAACGAAAGCCTGTCCGACCTGGGGCTGTCGGCGTCGGTCAGCAACGGCGTGCTCAGCTTTACCGTTCTGTCGTCCAAGCTGGGGGCCAACGCCTCGCTCAGCCTGCGCGACGTGCCGCTGGCGTTCTCGGGCCTCAGTTCGAACCTGCGCGTCTATATGGCGGCCAATCTGAACCTGGATTTGAATCTGGTCGCGGCTACCTCGCTGGGCTCGTCGGTTTCTCTGCCGACCATCAGCACGGAAATGCTGTTCCAATATCAGCTCGACAAGGTCTTTGTCGGCACCGTTCCGGGTGCGGTCAGCGGCGTTGTGGTGCCGTTCACCTTCCAGAATGTGACGCTGGATTTGGGCGGCTTCCTCAGCACCTTCCTGATGCCGGTCCTGAACACCGCTTATCAGCTGATTCAGCCGATCATGCCGGTGCTGGACTTCATCACCGCGCCGCTGCCGGGTATCTCGGACATTTTGGGTCATTCGGTCTCGCTCTTGGACATCGCCCAGTTGCTGGGTGGCCAGAACCCGCAAGCCCAAAAGATCATCAACGCCATCAACATCATCAACGAAGTCGCCAATCTGGTGAAGTCGATCAAGGACCAGTCGTCCGGCGGCAACATCATGTACAACTTCGGCACTTACACGTTTGGCAAGGCGACCGTGGGGCCGAACGCCAATCAGGCGGCGCAAGGGGCGACCTCGGCAGGCAGCGGCAACTTCGATCCCTTCTCCGGCCAGTCGCTGTCGAACTACAACCTCGACAGCAACACCTTGGCGACCGTGGCTCCCACCACCAGCGGCAGCAATGCCAGCCAGAAAGGTGCGTTGAAGCAGTTGGGTGCGCTTCAGAGCAACGGTGGCATTACGCTGCCCATTCTGAAAGACCCGATGGGTGCGCTCAGCCTGCTGATGGGCAAGGCTACCGATCCGGTGACCCTGTTCGAATGGCAGTTGCCCAGCATCGGCTATACCTTCAACAAGCAGTGGGAATTCCCCATCGCCAGCATCGCGGGCATCATCAGCATCGATGCTATCGTTGGCCTGAACTTCAACGTCAGCCTCAATCTGACGTTTGGCTACGACACCTTCGGCATTCAGGAATTCCTGACCAGCCACAACCCCTTCTTCATCCTGGACGGCTTCTTCGTCGATGACAGTAAGGGCCCGCAGGTGACGGCCGATGTTTCGGTGACGGCGGGTGCGTCGTTGGATGTGACCCTGGCCAAGGTGTCGCTGACCGGCACCATCGGCGGCAAGATGTCGATGGAGCTTTATGATCCGAACCACGACGGCAAGGTTCGTCCGTCGGAAATCATCTCGGAATTGTCGATCGATCCCAACCCGTTGGCGCTGTTCGAATTCTCGGGCGAAGTCTATGCCAAGGTCGATCTGGATGTGTGGGTGGGTATCCATCTGCCGCTGATCGGCAACATCACCTTCTTCGAACATGACTGGACCTTGGTGGATGCCACCTTGGTGTCGTTCACGATCACACCGGTTCAGCATCCTGTGTTGGCGACCACCAACAGCGATGGCGTGGCGACCCTGAATATCGGTCCGCTGGCCTCGCAGCGTCTGGTGGGTGACACCACGTCCCATCAAGAAGACGTGCTCATCACCGGCAATGGCGGCAACAGCGTCACCATCACCTATAACGGTTCCAGCCAGACCCTGACCGCCAACAAGATCATTGCCGATACCGGCGACGGCAACACCCACATCACCCTGCGCAATGTGGGCGTGGGCATCACCATCACCGGCGGTGACGGCAATAACGTGCTGGATCTGGGGGCGAACGATGGCGTGTTCACCTTCGGCAACGGCAACAACACCATCATCGGCACCAATTCCGGCGATACCATCACCGTTGGCGACGGCAACAACGTCATCATCGACGGCGACGGCAACGACACCATCATCGCGGGCAACGGCAACAACTATATCGACAGCGGCGCGGGCAACGACTTCCTTCAGGTCGGCACCGGCAACAACCTGCTGATCGGCGGTTTGGGCAACAACGCCATCCGCGCGGGCAGCGGCAACAACATCATCATTGGCGGTCAGGCCACCTCGGTCGCCAGCACCTTCACCAACCAGGGCAATACCTACACCCTGTTTGGCCCCAACGGCAGCAACACCGTTTCCAACGCCGGTGCGGTGGGCGACGGCAACAACACCATTTGGGCCGGCAGCGGTGACAATGTGGTGTTTGGCGGTGGCGGCAGCGACACCATCACCCTGAACGGCGGCGGCACCAATGTGGTGATCGCCGACGAAGGCTCGGTGATCTTCAGTTCGGCCAATGGCGGCTTTGCCTCGGTCGGGGCGTCTTCGATCATCAAGGTGTCGGCCACCGGCACCATCGGCGGCAACGACTATGTCAACGGCCTGACCTCGTTTGGTGACGAGATCATGCTGGGCGGCGCAGGCAATGATACTCTGGTGGGCAGCGCCGGAAGCAACATCATCATCGGCGATGATGGTTGGCTGGATGGCCCGGCGGGCGGCTCTGGCGGCCACTTCTCGATCGTCAGCACCAACGAGGCCAGCGGCAACGATCTGATGATCGGCGGCGTCAATGCCGATGTCATGCTGGGCGGGCCGGGCAACGATTCCATCGAAGGCGGACCGGGCAGCGACGCCATTGCGGGCGATGACGCCACCGTAGTGCGGACCGCCGCCTGGGGAAGCTCGGCCCAGTTCCTGACCATGACGGTGACCCCCGACGGCAGCAATGGCGCGGACTCCATCGACGGCAGCACCGGCAACGATATGATCGCGGGCGGCGGCGGCAACGACATCATCGATGGCGGGTCGGGCAACAACGTCATGCTGGGCGACTTCGGTGTGATCGACGCCAGCGCGGGCACCACGATCCTGGTTTCCAGCACCACCGACAGTTCGGGCCATACCGACGGCAACGACCTGATGCATGCCACCGACGGCGGCAATGTGATGATCGGCGGCGGCGGGTCGGATTCGATGACCGCCGGTAACGGCAACGACATCTTCTTTGGCGACAGCGGCAGCGTCGTGCTGGATGCGACCACCTTCGCGGTCAGCTCGGCCCAGACCATGGACGAGAACAACGGCGCGGGTGACACCATCGTCATCACCGGCACCGGCAACAACATCGCCTTTGGCGGTGCTGGCAACGACACCATCTTGCTGGCCGGTTCGGGCAACAATGTCGCCATGGGCGATTTCGGCAAGGTCGATTACAGCGTCGCGGGCAAGGTCATTGCCCAAGGCTGGGATGGCGCGCTGAGCGGCAACGGCGACGACCTGATTTATCTGGTCGGCGGTCTGGCGACCCTGGGCGGCAGCCTGTCGGTTGGGGCCGATCTGACCCTGACCTTGCAAAACAGCGCCCTGGCGGGTGGCCAGATTTCGCTGGTCCATCATGTCGCCAATGGTGACACCTTCGCCAGCATCGCCAGCCAGTTTGCGGCTTTGATCAATGCCAACGGCGCGTTGCAGGCAGCCGGGATCACCGCGCTGTCCAGCGATGGCAGCGTGTTGGTCAACGGCGTCGTGACCGTGACCGGCAGCGACAGTGCGTCGGTGACCAGCTTCGCCATCACCGGCGGGGCCACCGGGCCGAACATCGCCACCGGCGGCGGCGGCAACGATACCATTTCGATCTATGGCACCGGCAATAACCGGGTCTTTGGCGACAATGGCGCGGTGACCTTGGCCTCGGCTGATTACAGCCTGATCACCACCACCACCACCGAGGAATCAGTGGGCGGTGACGACACCATCGCCATCTATGGCAGCGGTGCCAACGTGGTCATGGGGGGTGCCGGCAACGACACCATCACCATCAAGGGCAGCGGCAACAATACGGTTTTGGGCGATCTGGGCAGCATCACGGTGTCCGGCAGCACCTTGCTGGTCAGCAGCCATGACGCCACGTCCGACACCAACAGCACCAACTATCGTTCCAACGACACCATCACGATCAATGGTGATGGCAACAACATCGTGATGGCAGGCAACGGTGCCGATACCGTCACGGTCAACGGCAACGGTCAGAACTATGTGTTGGGTGACTCCGGCCTGGGCAACTTCAGCCTGGGCGGCGGTGCGCCGGTTCTGGAGGTGCTGACCACCGTCGATGCGCTGGGTGCCACTGGTGAAGAACAGATCGGCGGCAACGACACCATCGTTCTCAATTCCTCGGGCACGGCCGTCAATTACGTGATGGCTGGGGCCGGGCAGGACCATATCGAGGTTGCCGGTTCCAGCAACAACATCATCCTGGGCGACCTGGGTGTGATTACCCGCGAAACCATCGATGGTTCGGTCGGCTATCATGTGCTGGGTCACAGCACCGGTTATGGTGACGGCAACACCAACTTCAACGACACCATCGTCTTGGATGCGTCGGCCAACGGCAGCAATACCGTGATGGGTGGTGCCGGGTCCGACAGCATCTCGGTGGCCAGCACGGGCAATTACGCCCTGGCGGGCAATAACCTGATCTTCGGTGACTCGGGTGAAATCACCCAGGCCGCGATCATCGCCTTCGACCAGAATATCCGCGATATCTCGGTGTCAATGACCGGCGTCAATGGTTCGGCTCCCACCGAGCAAATCCTGATGAACGGTCAGTCCAACAGCTTTGAAATCCGTGGCAGCGCTACTGCGGGCGATGTGCTGACGGTCAGCGGGACCAGTTCCTGGCTGACTTGGTCGGAAGCCTTGGGCTATCACTACGACAAGGCCAGCTATACCTACACCGTTCAGCAGGGCGATACCCTGGAATCCATCGCGCGGAACTTTGCCGCCAAGGTCAATGCGGTGAAACCTCCGGTTCTTTATGACCCGGGCTATCAGGATATCCGTGCGCCCCAGACCTATCAGGGCATCACCGCGACCGGTTGGTTCGGTACGGTGGCGGAAACCGCCGATCAGGCCAACGGGGCGGGCGACCAGATCACCATTCAGGCCGGAGCCAACGGCGACAACACTATCCTGGGCGGCACCGGCAACGATCACATCACCATCAACGGTTCGGGCGACAATAGCGCTTTGGGCGATTTTGGTGTGGTGGTCGCAGTCAGTGGGGATCACCCGGACGCCATTGCGCGCAATGTTGACCAGGGTTCGGCTGACACCGTCACCATCGGTGCCACCGCAGCGGGCAACAATCTGGTGATCGGCGGCGGCGGTGCGGAAAGCATCGTCAGCAACGGCACCGGCCTGAACGTCCTGATGGGCGCTGGCGGCGAAGTGACCCACCAGAACCTGGGCGGACGTCTGTATCCCGAACTGGTGACCAGTGACGAACAGACCCACGGCGGTGGCGTGTCCATCAGCGCGACCCAGGGCACCAACTTCATGTTCGGCGGTGCTGGCGACAATTCGATCGCCGGGGGCACCGGGCGCGATTACGTCGTCGGCCATGCCGGTACGATGATGTTCGACGCCAATGTCGCTACGACCAACACCCCGCGTGAGATGCGCTCCGACCACTTCCCGGTCGGCGGGACTACCCATATCGATGTCGCGGGCGGCGATTATAACTACGCCATCGGCGGCAGCGGTTCGAACACCATCGCCGGGGGCGACGGCAACAATGTGCTGTTTGGTGCCCAGGGCGACGTGGTCTGGAATGCCGATGGCAGCCGGTCCTTCGTCACCTCGCTGTCGGATCGCGATGGCATCGTCGGCGATAACACCATCATCGCCGGGGCTGGCAACAACGACATCATTGGTGGCGATAACCGTAACTACCTGCAGGCGGGTGATGGCGGCAACGTCATGATCGGCCACGGCGGCCGCGTGTTCTATAAGCAGAACATCGAGGTGATGGCCGAAACGCTCGACCAGTACGGCGGCGGCAGCAATACCTTGATGGTCGGGTCCGGTCACAGCTTCCTGTTCGGTGGCAGCACCGCGCAGAACTACTTTGGCGCCGACCCGCTGAAGAACGGCATCTTCAACACCGACGGCCATGTCGATATCAAGGAAGGCCGTCAGGCCGAATGGTCCTTGCCGCCCTTCATCGGCAATCCGGTGGTCTCGGCCATGGGCAATTGGTTCCATGCCAGCATTTCCATCGGCGATGAAAATGTGAACCTGACCAACTGGTATCACTCGGGGGTGGGCGAACTGGTCCGCAATCCGGGCGCGGCCACCAATGCCGTGGTGGTGCAAACCCAGGCGGCGACCCAGTTGCAAACTCCGTCGGCGTCGGTTTCCGCTGTGTCCAGCGTTGCCGCGGCCCATGGCGGCGGCGAAGCGGCGGTTCTGTTCGCCCGCAGCTTGGCGGCCCTGCCCGGCGTGTCACAGATGAGCGCCGCCGATCACATCCTGATCGGCAGCCATTTCGGCAGCGGCGAACTGGTCAATCTCGATCATGCGGCCCAGCATGATCAGACCGGCCTGCTGAGCGAAGCGTCTGTCCGCGTGGCCGAGGAAGACGGCCATGGGCACGAGGACGCTGCCGTCGTGGCGGCCAATCAGGATGACCAACCGGCTATC
This sequence comes from Rhodospirillaceae bacterium, assembly GCA_030151865.1. Taxonomy (GTDB): domain Bacteria; phylum Pseudomonadota; class Alphaproteobacteria; order Rhodospirillales; family Magnetospirillaceae; genus JASLCK01. The sequence goes on from JASLCK010000234.1 coordinate 16,940, forward strand.
CCGGCAGGAACCTCGTTGGTCTTTGACAGCGCCAGCGGCTTCTGGGTCGCCGATCAGACTGATGAAGACGAGCCCGCGCCCGTTCTGGAACTGGGAGCGGCCCCCGTTTTGAACCTTCAACCGGAACGCCGGGTGGCCCAGGCAGCCTGATCCGGTATTCCATGACATCCCGGGCCGCGCAGACTGCGCGGCCCGGTATCGTGTTTTAAACCAGGAGTGTTGAAATGAGCACCACCGAGAACACCACCGTCCAGCCGGAAAACGGCGGCAAGACCACCATGGTCGGCAAGACCAAGGTGCATTGGGACGACCGCAGCATGCGCAGCGCCTATGCCAATGTCTGCAACGTCGCCACCACCCGCGAAGAAGTCATGCTGCTGTTCGGAACCAGCCAGGCTTGGAGCAACATGGTCGAAGACGTCACCGTCGATCTCAGCGACCGCATCATTTTGAACCCCTTCGCCGCCAAGCGCCTGTTGATCATGCTCGCCAAGACCCTGGAAGAGTATGAAAAGGCCTACGGCAGCCTGGGCTAAGGAAAAGTGTGGTCCCGAGGCTTGATCCGGCATGACTAGTGGAAATATGACGACCGGGCAGACCCGCCCGCACCCGCACGGCTTTGCCGATGCGGCGCTTTGGCGTTCGATGCTGTCGTCAAAGGATCCGGTGGCGTTCAGTGATGCATGGCTGACATTGTTCGCCGCACAGGTCGATCTGGTTCTGGGGCCGCAGCTTGGCCTGGAAAAGGTCGTCACCCAGGGCATGATCGCCCTGGGTGACCCTTTGCAGAATAAATATACCCGCACGGCTGTTTTTGACGCCAAGGCGGAAATCAGCCCGCTTTTGGCCAAGACCGCCGAACGGGCCATGCAGGTGCGTCACGGCACCGTGCAGACCGGGGATGGCAAGGCGGGCGCCTGCCTGCTGGCGCATCCCATCTTGCAAGATGACGGGCTGTATGGCGTGGCGGCGGTCGAGCTGGCTCCGGCGGCCCATCAGCAACTGGATCTGATCATGCGATTGATCCAGTGGGGCGTGGCATGGTTCACCCAATTGTTTCGCGCCGCCGGGCGTGGCGCTGGGGCGCTTGATGGGCACAGCACTTTGCTGGCTGAAGTCTGTAGCCATGGCGTTTCAGGGGTGACCGCAGCGGCCGCGGCGGAAGCTGTGGCGACGTTCCTGGCGGAACGTCTGGCCGTGCAAAAGGTCAGCTTTGGCGTGCGTCGTGGTTTGGAAACCCGCATCTTGGCGCTGTCCCATGGCGGTTTTTCCGACATTCTCAACGATTTTTTGGTGTCCCTGATCGCCGCCATGGAAGAGGCGGCGGATTACGGGGCCCCGGTTTGCTATCCGGTGGCCGATAACGATCTGGCCATGCCCCATGCCGCCCAAGCCAAGCTGTGTCGCAGCCATGACTGCGATTGGAGCATGGCGGTGCCGGTGGACGCCCCGTGGGGCGAGGCGGACGAGCAAACCCTGATCATTCTCGCCCAGGGCAACGGACAACCCAGCGCCGATTTGCTGCCCCGGCTGGAGGAACTGGCGCGCCTGCTGGCGCCGCTGTTCATTGGCCGACTGCGCGGCGAACGGTCCTTGCAGGACCATGCGCGGGAACGTCTGGCGCAGGAAGTCGCCAAAATCCATGGTCTCAGCCAGCGGCAGAAACTGATTGCGGCAACGGCGATCCCTCTGGTGCTGTTGCTGCTGGGCTTTGCCCGGCTCGACCACAAGGTTGGTGCCGATGCGACCCTGGAAGGGGCGCAGCGCCGGGCCATCGTCGCCCCCTTTGACGGCTATCTGGCCGAAGCCACGGCGCGGCCGGGCGATCGGGTAACCGAGGGGCAGGTGCTGGGGCAGATGGATGACCGCGAGCTTGGTCATCAGCGCAACGAAATCAGCGAGCGCATGGCCGAGACCGATAAGGAAATCACCGAGGCCATGGGCCGCTGGGATACCGCCAAGGTCAATATTCTGACCGCCCGCAAGGCGCAGATTCAGGCCGAACTTGATCTGGTGGACGAAGGCTTCCGCCGTGCCAAGCTGACCGCGCCGTTCGATGGTTTCGTGGCGTTGGGCGACAAGACCCAGTCCATCGGCGCGCCGCTGCATCGCGGCGATATCCTTTACGAGTTGTCCCCACTCGACAGTTTCCGGGTGGTGCTGGAAGTGCCGCAGGCGGATTTCGCCGATGTGCAGGTCGGGCAAGAGGGCAAGGTTCTGTTGTCCTCGGTTCCCTATCAAAGCTTTCCGCTGAAGATCACCCGCATTACCCCGATTGCCAGCGCCCATGAAGGCAAGACCGTGCTGCGGGTCGAGGGCGATCTGGAAAGCAAGGACAGCGTTTTGCGTCCGGGTATGCAGGGGGTGGCCGACATCAATGTGGGGCCGCGCCGGATTTTGTGGATCGCCGCGCACCGCCCCTTGGACTGGCTGCGCCTGAAGCTGTGGGAGTGGTTGCCGTGACCGCCGCTTCCGCCGCCCTTAGTCCGGCTTCGGGAAATATGTCGGCGCTTCAGGTTAAACCCCGGCTGAAGCCCAATGTGGACGCTTACCGTCATATCTATCGCGGCGAGGTCTGGTACGTGTTTCACGACCGGGCCTTGGACCGTTATTACCGCATTTCCGGCGAAGGTGCGGAAATCATTGGGGCCATGGACGGGCAACGGACCCTGGCCGACATCTGGGAAGATTTCCATCGCCAGAAGGGCGAGCCTCTCGACAGTCAGCATGTGGCCGATTTTTTGGTCAAGATGAACGCCCTTGGTCTTTTACGGACCACGGTTTTGCCCAGTGCCGACGATATCGACCGCAAGCGTGACCTGGTTCGCAAAAAGAAATTCCTGGCCGGGCTGAAAAGCCCCCTGGCGATCCGCATTCCCTTGCTGGATCCGACCCGCATGCTGGACGCCATGGGCGGGCTGCACAATCTGCTGTTCAGCCGGATTGGCGCGGTCGTGTGGTTGGCCGTGGTGCTGTCGGGCATCCTGGTGGGCGCGCTGCATTGGAGCGAACTGTCCGGCGATTTCACCGACCGATTGTTGTCCCTGGAAAATCTGGCGGTGGCCTGGGCGGTCTATCCGGCCATCAAGGTCGCCCACGAGATGATGCACGCCCTGGCCTTGCGCCATCATGGGGTGGAAGTCCGGCGCATGGGCATCATCATCGTCGCCTTTATGCCGGTGCCTTATGTGGACGCTTCGCAATCGGTGCTGCTGGCCAACAAGAACGCCCGCATGGCGGTGGCCGGGGCGGGGATTTTGGCCGAACTGTTCATCGCGGCCCTGGCGATGATGGGGTGGGTGGCCAGTCAGCACGGGGTCTTTCATACCGTTTGCTTCAATGTTTTGCTGGTCAGCGGTTTGTCCACCCTGCTGTTCAACGGCAATCCGCTGCAACGCTATGACGGTTATTACCTGCTGTGCGATCTGGTGGAAATGCCGGGTTTGGGCATGCGTGCCGCCCAATACATCGTCTATCTGGCACAGCGCTGGATTTTGGGCAACGAGCGCGCCGTCTGCCCGCCTTGCGCCGCTGGCGAACGGCCCTGGCTGATCCTTTATGGCATCGGTTCGGTGACGTACCGCTTCTGGCTGACCTTCAGCATCGCCTTTTATGTCGCCAAAACCTATCCCATGGTAGGCGGGGCCTTGGCGTTGTGGAGCGCAGTGGGCGCGTTGACGGGGCCTGTCGGCGGATTGTGGCGGCTGCTGCGCAAGAGCGCCGACCCCAACGATCTGAACCGCAACCGCAAGCGGATCGGCATGGCGGCGGCGGCGATCCTGGCTTTGCTGATGCTGCCCCTGCCGCTGCGTCTGGTGACCGAAGGAGTGGTCTGGCTGCCCGACGAGGCCAATCTGCGCGCTAAAACGGGTGGGGTGATCGCCAACATTCTGGTGCCGCCGGGTGAAACGGTGAGCGCCGGGCAACCGGTGATGCAACTGGAAAACCCGGAAATCCAGATGCGCCTGAACCGCGCCCAGGGGGCTGTGGCCGAATTGCAGGCCGCTTTTGCTCAGGCGACGGTCAAGGACAAGGTACAGGCCGGGATGCTGGAAGACCGCATCGCCGCCGCGCAAAAGACCTTGGACGACGCCCGCAAGGAAGCCGACGGCCTGACCGTGCGCAGTCCCATTGGTGGCACGCTGCTGTTTCAAGCCTATCCCGATCTGCCGGGACGCTTCCTGAGCAAAGGGCAGGCGGTGGCCGTGGCCTGGAACGGCAATGCGGTGGTGATTCGGGCCATGGTGCCGATGACCCAGATTGCGCATGTTCGCGCCAGCGCGCCCGAGGTGGAAATCCGCCCCGGTTATGATCTGGGCCAGACCTTGCGCGGCCATGTGACGCGTATCGTGCCGACCGCCACCGATCATTTGCCCAGCGCGGTGCTATCCCTGGAAGGGGGCGGGCCGTTCGCCGCGTCCCCCGATATGCGCGAAGACAACAAGGCCGGGGATTCCCTGCTCGACGTGGTGCCGCAGGCCAGCATGAAGCTGTCGGAAGCGATGTTCGAAGTGGATATCCGCTGCGACGATCCGCTGCCGGTGGACTTTCTCAATGGCCGGGCGTCGGTGCGCTTCGATTTGGGCTACGAGCCCGTGGTGTTTCGTCTGGTGCGGTCGATCCGCCAAGCTTTCCTGAAAGATCTCAATGCGTAAGTCGTTTTCTCCGGCTCTCGTCGGCCTTCTTCTGGCAAGCGGCCCCGCCTTGGCCGCCGGTCCGTCCGCCAATGGCTATCTCTGCCAGGTGATGCCCAGCGAGAAAGTCGAACTGGCCAGCCCGATCTCGGGGGTTCTGGAAAAGATCCTGGCCGATCGCGGCGATCGTGTCAGCGAAGGTCAGGTGGTGGCATCCCTGCGCTCCGACGTCGAACGGGCCGAAGTGGAACTGGCCGAGGCCAAGGCCAATTCCACCGCCCAGATCAAAGGACGTGAAGCCAAGCTGGCTTTCGCCGAGCGCCGCTATTCCCGCAATGTCGATCTGGCCCAGTCCAACGTGATTTCGGCCAATGACATGGACAGCATCAAGACCGAACGCGAGATGGCAGCCGAGGATTTGGGCGTGGCGCGCGACAGTCAGAAGCTGGCCATAATCGAACTGCGCAAGGCCCGCGCCGTGCTGGACCTGCACACCATGCGCAGCCCGATTTCCGGCGTGGTCACCGAACGCAAGCTGTCGCCCGGCGATCTGGTGCGTGATCAGCCGGTGATGGTCATTCAGAAAGTCGATCCGCTGCATGTGGAAGTGGCGCTGCCGCTCGATCAGATGGCGCAGGTCAAAAAGGGCACGCCTGCCCAGGTTTCCTTTGATGTGCCGGGTATCGCTCCGGTCAACGCGACGGTGACACTGGCCGATCCGGTGGTCGAGGCCACCAGCAATACGTTCGGGGTGCGTATCGATGTGGCCAATCCGAAGTTTGCCATTCCGTCGGGCATCAAGTGCCACGTTCAGTTCAATCCGTGATTTCTCACTTGGGGATATGAAGAGATGATGTTGGGGAAATTTGCCGGGCTGACCGCTGTCGTCAGCGGCTTGATTCTGGGGGCCGTGCTGAGCCAGCCGGTTGCCGCCGAGGACGCCGCAGCTCAACCGCAACAGCCTGCCGCCGCCGAAAAGACCGCCGCCAAGCCTGATGACGCGAAAGCGGACGAGGCCAAGGATGACGGCAAACTGGCGTTGAAGCAGGACAAGCCTGCCGTGATCGATCCCAGCCAGCCGGTCAGTCTGATGGCGCTTTATGACGCCGCCACCAACAGCAGCCCGTCCCTGAAGGCGGCGCAGGCTGGTTCGGAAGCTGCCGATTATTCGCTGCGCGACGCCTGGTTCGGCTATCTGCCCCGCGTCACCCTGAGCTATGACCGCCAGCGCGAACGCCAGAGCGTGCACCGCACCGACAACCCGGTCTATAAGGTGGGCGAGGGCGTGTTCGCCAATTACGACCGCACCTTCCAGATCGTTCAGCCGATCTTCGACGCCCGTCAGTTCGCCCAGATCAACGCCGCCTATGCGGGGTCGCATTATGCCGATGCCCAGTTGGTCGCGGCGCGTCAGAAGAACACCTATAACATCGTCGAAGCCTATCTGTTGGCTTTGGCGTCGGTCGATGACGTTCGTCTGTCCAAGAGCGAACTGGCGGCTCTGCAAGGCCATGTGGATGAAGTGTCGCGCCGTCTGAGCAAGGGCATGGGCAGCCGCACCGAGCTGGAAGACGTGCAGGCCCGCGCCGCCAAGGCCGAAGCCGACGAAGTGGCTGCCGAAGCCAACTTCGACAAGGCGTTGGTCGCCCTGCGTCGTCTGACCGGCCAGAAGGTGGAAAAGCTGACCCCCTTGAGCGGCGATATCGCCATGGCCGCGCCGATTCCGGCTGATCCGGAAGACTGGATCGACAATGCCCACAAGGGCAACGCCGATTTGCGGGCTGCCGACGCCAGCGTCGAACAGGCCCAGGCCGTTTTGCAAAAATCCTATGCCGATCTGGCGCCGCGTGTCGAACTGAGTGCGTCCGATGACCGTCTGGATTCCGGCGGCAGCTTGTATGGCGGCGGCGCCCTGACCAACCAGAAGGTCTTGGAAGCCCGTCTGACCATTCCGCTGTTCAACCCCGATGGCCAGGGCTACACCGCCTATTCCTCGACCGCTAAGCTGCGGCAAAGCCGGTATAACCGCGACGATAAAACGCTGGAAGTGGATCAGAAGGTGCGTGCCGCCTTCCTGGAAGTGCAGAAGAATGCCCGCGGCGGCGCGTCTCTGGTGAAGTCCGCCAAGCATCGCGGTCAATATGCCGACGATCTGCACAACAAGTTCACCGCTGGCATGGCCACCACGTCGGACATGCTGGACGCCGAACGCGACTTCTTCCGCGTCCAACGCGAAGTGTTGAGCAGCCATTACAATTATCTGCTCAACATGATGCAACTGAAGCAGTTGACCGGCCAGATCTCGGGCGACGATGTGGTCTATGTGGACTCGCTGCTGGTGAAGTAAGCCGGGTTGCAGACCTTGAAGAAACGGCGGCAGAAGCAATTCTGCCGCCGTTTCTTTATGGGCGTTTCAGGCCGTTGATTTCAGACGTAAGGCGTGCCCGCCATGGCGGCGCTCAGCCCGGACATCCCCTTATCGACAAGACCCAGAAACAGGGCTTGGGCCGCATCCGGGGTTGCCCCGGTACGAAAAGCCTTGTGGGCCTGGATGAAGGCCACGCTCCAGATCGCCAGAAGTTGACCGGCGATCAGATGGGCGTCCGGGTCGTCGGGGGCCTGGCTTGTACTGTCTGTCAACGCCGCCGCGACCAGTTCGGCCATTTCGTCGCGGATCGCCCTGGCGCGGGCCTTGAGGGTTGGACTGGCCTCGATCGTTTCAATGAAGCTCTGACTTTCGGGCGAAAACCGGATGTAGGGAGCCTGTTGCGCCACCAGTCGATGGGGTAACAGGCGCAAGGCTTCCAAAGGGGAGAGTGTATGGGGGCGGTGTCGCAACACCTCGGACAAAAGGGCTTTTCCCTCATCCTCCCGGTCAAAGAACAGGTCTTCTTTACGGGGGAAGTAGTTGAACACCGTCATGCGTCCAACGCCCGCTGCCGCCGCAATCTCATCAACCGTCACAGTGTCAAAGCCGCGCTGCCAGAACAGTCGCGTTGCGGCATCGGAAATGCTTTGCCGGGTGGCAAGGCGCTTTTGAGCGCGGCGAGCGGGAGTGGTTTCCATCAGTCGTCTTTATCACAGAACTTGTACTCAGTACATATTTGTGTTGACCCGAGGTGTGCCCCTGGCTTAATAAAATATGTACTGAGTACAATTTATCTGTACACGGCAGTGCCGGAACCATCCGCTCTGGCGGAGATGACAAGACCCGATCCCATGAACAAACCGCTGATCATTATCTTTGCCACCATCGCGCTGGATGCGGTGGGGCTTGGCTTAATCTTTCCCATCTTGCCCAAGCTGATTGCCGAAGTAGGGCAAGGGGACGCTGTCGCCCCCACCATTGGGGTGATGACCGCGCTTTATGCCGCCATGCAATTCCTGTTCGCGCCGATGCTGGGGGCTTTGAGCGATGGTGTGGGACGGCGTCCGGTTCTGCTGGTGTCCCTGGCGGGTGCGGTGATCAATTATGGGGTCATGGCCTTGGCACCTCAGCTTTGGATGCTATTGTTGGGCCGCGCCCTGGCGGGCCTGACCAGCGCCAATGTCTCGGTGGCCATGGCCTACATCACCGATGTCTCGCCGCCCGACAAGCGGGCGGGCCGCTTTGGCCTGTTCAACGCCATGTTTGGCGTCGGTTTTATCATTGGGCCGATTTTGGGTGGCGTTTTGGGGGATTATGGGGTGCGGTTGCCGTTTATCGCCGCTGCCTTATTGAATGGGGGGAATTTCCTGCTGGCCCTGTTCATGCTGCCGGATTCCCGCAAGGGCGAACGGGGACGAGGTGAGCGGGGACAATTTCGGTTTGCCATGCTCAATCCGTTGCGGCCGCTGCGCTGGTTGGGCTCGATGCGCCAGGTTTTGCCAGTGGTGGCGCTGTTCTTCGCGTTGAGCGCCACAGGGGAAGCCTATGGTACTTGCTGGGCGTTGTGGGGCGGCGATGTCTTCCAATGGAATGGCCTGTGGATCGGTCTGTCGCTGGGCTTGTTCGGAGCCTGTCAGGCCCTGATCCAAGCCCTGCTGCCCGGCCCCGCAACCCGCTTGCTGGGGGATCGCTGGGCCGTTCTAACCGGGATCGCCTGCAATTGCATCGGCCTTGTGGTGATCGCCTTTACGGGGCAGGGCTGGGTGGTGTTCGCCATCATGCCCGCTTTTGCCTTGGGCGGCATCGGTACGCCGGCATTGCAATCCCTGTCGACCCGACTGGTCGCGCCCGCCGATCAGGGGCGCTTGCAAGGCGTACTGGCATCGGCGGTCAGTCTGGCATCCGTCATTGGGCCGCTGGTGTTTTCCACCATTTACATGCTGGTCCAATCCCAATGGCCTGGAGCCGTCTGGTTGACGGTGGTCGCGGTGTACGGACTGGTCGTCCCACTGGTCATGCGCGTGACCACAACTGCTGTTCCCTCAACATCGTCCGAGATCGTGGATGCCGATTAAGCGCAGCGGTGCGCTGCCATCAAAGTGAGAGCGCATTGACTGGACTTGCCCTGAAAGAGTGGAGAGCGTGCATGTTAACTTTGCACGAAGGACATTCAGATGACGGGTTTTGGGATGAGGAAATTCACCGAAGATTTCAAACGCGAGGCGGTGCGTCTGGTGCAAACCAGCGGACGGACCATTGAGCAAGTGGCGGACGATCTTGGGATCGGGCGTTCGACTTTGGGCAAATGGCTTGCCAAGCATCGCGAGGCGGATCTTTTTTCCGGTCCGCACGAAGATACGGCCAAGGAATTGGCGCGCCTTCGCAAAGAGAACGAAATCCTGCGGGCCGAGCGGGATTTGCTAAAAAAAGCTGCGGCCTTCTTCGCCAAGGAAACAAGTCGATGACGTTCCGACACATCGACAATGCGGAGAAGGCGATGTCCATTGGTCGGAAATGCGCTCTGTTTGGCGTCAGTGTCAGCGGCTATTACGCCTGGAAAAGCCGTCACCCCAGCCGCCGTCAATTGGATGACATGGTTCTTCTGGCCCATATCCGCAGTCAGTTCAACCTGTCGCACGAAACCTATGGCAGCCCGCGTATGACGGTGGAATTGCAAGAAGATGGCATCACCGTTGGACGGCATCGCGTCGCCCGGCTGATGTGCGAGAACGGGCTGAAAGCCCTGCAAAGGCGTCGCTTCAAGAAAACCACCGACAGCGCCCACGGCGACCCCGTCGCCCCGAACATGTTGGACCAGGACTTTGCCGCCGACGGTCCAGACCAGAAATGGGGAGCCGATATTTCCTATATCTGGACGGCGGAAGGCTGGCTGTATCTGGCGGTCGTCGTCGACCTGTTCTCGCGGCGCATCGTCGGCTGGGCCACCAGCGACCGCATCAAGAAGGATTTGGCACTGACAGCCCTGAGACGTGCCCTTGTCGTGCGGCAGCCGCTGCCGGGCCTGATCCATCATTCCAACCGTGGTAGCCAATATTGCTCGGGCGACTACCGGAAGCTCCTGGCCGACCACAAGATCGTCGCCTCCATGAGCGGCAAGGGCAATTGTTACGACAACGCCATGGTGGAAACCGTGTTCAAGACTATCAAATCCGAGTTGATCTGGCGAACCATCTGGCAATCACGTCGCCAGGCCGACATCGCCATTGGCCGCTACATCGATGGATTCTATAATCCCGTCAGGCGGCATTCCGCCCTGGGATACAAAAGCCCATGCCGCTTCGAGGCTGAAGCCGCATAATAGGAAAAACGCTCTCCACTCTTTCAGGGCAAGTCCAATCAGCAACCCAGCTTCATCCAGCGTCAACAGACGATCACAATGGTCCGCAGCGATCTCTTCCATGGCATTCGCGGTGAGGTCCCAGGAGATCAGCTGGGTCTTCTGGGCGCACTGGAAAACCGACAAGGCGGCGAGCAGGGAGATGGTCTTGCCCTTGGACGAATTGCCGAAAAGGTGGAACAAGCCGCTTTCGA